>JAQGIJ010000400.1 GCA_028291285.1 Phenylobacterium sp.
GTCCAGACCACCTGCCCCACGGCTCAGCGCGCCTCGTAGCCGTAGCGCCGGATGATGGCGAGGGCGGGCGGGCTCCTCAGGAAATTCAGGAAGGCCACCGCCGCCGGGTTCTGCTGGCCGGTCTTCAACAGCGCCGCCTGCTGGGCGATCGGCGCATGCAGGCCGGCGGGCACGATCCAGCGCGAGCCGGCGGGCTCATCCGCCACCTGGGAGAGCGCCACGAAGCCCAGGTCCGCCGCGCCGGTGGCGACGAACTGGTAGGCCTGGGCGATCGAGGCGCCCTGGACGATCTTCGGCTTCACGGCCTCGTAGAGGCCAAGCTTTTGCAGGGTCTCGATGGCGGCGGCGCCATAGGGGGCGGCCGCCGGGTCGGCGATGGCGAGCTTGGCGAACCGACCGGACTGCAGGGTCGCGGCGCTCGCCAGCCCCGGGATCTTCGAATAGAGCGCCAGCCGACCGACCGCGTAGGTGAAGCGCGTTCCAGGTACGGCGAGGCCCTCGGCCTCCGCCTTCTGCGGGCGCTCGGCGTCCGCCGAAAGGAAGACCTCGTAGGGCGCGCCATGGGCGATCTGCGAATAGAACTGACCCGAAGAGCCGAAGGAGAGGCTCGCCTTCTGCCCGGTGGCGGCGGCAAAGGCGGCCGCGATCGCCTTGGCCGGTTCGGTGAAGTTGGCCGCCACCGCCACCTGGGTCTCCGCGGCGAACGCCGGCGCGCCGCCGAGGATCGCGAGCAGGGCGACCAGCAGGACCGACAAGTGGCGGATCATCTGGGCGCTCCCGCGTTATGAACCAAAGCTGCATAACGGGAGCGCGGCGGCTCGATCAAGAACAAAACCCTCTCCCGCTTGCGGGGAGAGGGTTGGGTGAGGGGGTGTCAGCGCGGCGCTGACCGAGTGAAGTAGCGGACTAGAACCCGCTCGCCACCCGCGGGGACGGGGCGCTCTTCTCCTTGCGGGCGAAGAGGTTGTTCAGCGCGTTGACATAGGCCTTGGCCGAGGCCGTGAGGGTGTCGGTGTCGGCGGCCTGGCCGGTGGCGATGCGGCCGTCCTCCTCCAGGCGCACCGAGACCTGCGCCTGGGCGTCGGTGCCTTCGGTGACCGCGTGCACCTGGAACAGCCGCAGCACCGCCTCGTGCGGCACGGCCATCTGGATGGCGTTGAACACCGCGTCCACCGGGCCGTCGCCGGTGGCGTTGGTCGAGCGCTCGGCGCCGTCCATGGTGACGGTCAGGAAGGCCTCCTGCGGCCCCTCGGTGCCGGCGATCACCCGCAGGTGCTTGACCTGGATGCGGTCGGCGGCCGAGGCCAGGGCGTCGTCCACCAGGGCGACGAGGTCGTCGTCGAAGACGTGCTTCTTCTTGTCGGCCAGGTCCTTGAAGCGCTGGAAGGCCTCGTTCAAGGCGTTCTGGCCCAGCTCGTAGCCCAGCGCCTTCAGCTTCTCGCGGAAGGCGTGGCGGCCGGAGTGCTTGCCCATCACCAGGTTGGTGGCGCCCTGCCCCACGTCCTCGGGCCGCATGATCTCGTAGGTCTCGGCGTTCTTCAGCATCCCGTCCTGATGGATGCCGCTCTCGTGGGCGAAGGCGTTCTTGCCGACGATGGCCTTGTTGAACTGCACCGGGAAGCCGGTGATCGCCGAGACGTAGCGCGAGGCGCGCGTGATGTGCTGCGGCTCGATGCCGGTGTGGTAGGGCAGCCGGTCGCCGCGCACGCGGAGCGCCATGACGATCTCCTCCAGCGCTGCGTTGCCGGCCCGCTCGCCGATGCCGTTGACCGCGCATTCCACCTGGCGCGCGCCGGCCTGGATGCCCGATAGACTGTTGGCGACGGCCAGGCCCAGGTCGTTGTGGCAGTGGGTGGAGAAGATCACGCCGTCCGCGCCCGGCACGTTCTCGATCAGGTCGCGGAAGATCTCCGCGTACTCCGAGGGATAGGTGTAGCCGACCGTGTCGGGGATGTTGATGGTCGTGGCGCCGGCCCTGATCGCGGCCTCGACGCAGCGGCGCAGGAAGTCGCGCTCGGTGCGGGTGGCGTCCTCGGCCGACCACTCCACGTCGCCCACCAGGTTGCGGGCGTGGGTCACCGACTTGGTGACCATCTCCAGCACCGCCTCCGGCTCCAGCTGCAGCTTCCACTTCATGTGCACGGGGCTGGTGGAGATGAAGGTGTGGACGCGGCCGCGCTTGGCCTTCTTCACCGCCTCGGCGCAACGTTCGATGTCGGCCACGCCGGCGCGGGCCAGGCCGCAGACGGTGCTTTCGGTGACGATCTCGGCGATCTGGCGGACGGCCTCGAAGTCGCCGTTGGAGGCGATCGGGAAGCCGGCCTCGATCACGTCGACGCGCATCTCCTCCAGGATCTTGGCCAGCTCCAGCTTCTCCTGGAGCGACATGGAGGCGCCGGGCGACTGCTCGCCGTCGCGCATGGTGGTGTCGAAGATGATGACTCGGTCGCGCGCGTCCTGCGTCTGAGTCGAGGAGGACTGGGCGGGCGCAGCGGCGGCCTGGATTGGATCGGACATGGGGCTGATGCTCTTCGCGGGGGTTCAGGTCAGTCGGGCGAGGGGGAAAGCCCCTGAGCGCCCGGCCGCGAAGACGCGCAGCCTAGTAAGGCGCCCAGGGGCGGCTAAGCCCCAGCGAAAGAAGAAGCCGGCTGTGGTCGCGCGTGCGCATCTCAGAGATGTACCGAATTGCGGTCCGATCCGCAACAGACATGCGCCCGGCGGCGACTGCGGTGGGCTGATGCGGCAAGCTTTGCCGACAAGCGTCGCTTTTCCGCAACGCCTTGCCTTTGCCGTCCCGAAGGACGCCGTTCACACGTAATGCGCGCGGGGCGCGGCGGGCGGCAGCGGGTAGTGGCAAACTTCGGCCAGCCGCGCGAGATCGAGGAAGCCGACCTTGCGGCTTTCCGTGGTGATCAGCCGGTTGCGCCGCAGCTGCTGGATCATGCGGTTGAGGTGGACGACCGACAGGCCGAGGCAGTCGGCCAGCGTCTCCTGGGTCAGCGGTACGGGAATGCGGTCGCCCAGCGTCAGGCCGGCGGCTGAGAGCCGCTCGTAGAGCTCGAGCAGGAGGTGGCCGGTGCGCTCGTAGGCCGTGAAGCGGCCGAGCCGCATGATGTGGGCCATCGCCGCGCTCTGCTCCCTGGCCCGCAGCGCCGCCCAGCCGCGGGCGAACGCCGGGTCGCGGCCGGCCTCCGCCGCCTCGCGCACGGCGCCGACGTCGGCCACCACCACCTCGGTGAGCGCCACGACGCCAATCTGCGGCGCGCCGTCCGTCCGGCCGAGGCCCGCGATGTCGCCGGGCAGGAGGATGCGGGCGATCTGGCGGCGTCCGTCGGAGAGAACCCGGGCCTGCGCCGCCCATCCAGAGACGATCAGGTGCGTCGCGGCCGCGCAGTCGCCCTGCTCCTGCAGCCATGCGCCGGCAGGGTGGCGCTCCGGCGGGCCCATCAGTCGCTCAAGACGGCGCAGGTCCTCGGGCGCGAGCGGTCCCGCGGCGGACAAGGCGTGCGCCGTCCAATCGGCCGGGCGTCTGGAAACGATACGCATGTCATTGTCCCAGGGCAGGCTTCATCAACGCACGTCGACGCGCCTGCGCGAACGACAAAGGTTAAGGCTGGGACGAATCAGCGTTGAAGTCCTCGGCCAAGCTCGGAAATTCTCTCCGACATTTGCAGCCGGCCGTGTTCATTCGCGTTCTTCTTGCCGTCGGACGGGGAGAAAGCGCGGCTGATAAATCGCGGCCGAGCGTCCGCCGGCTCAGGCCGGATGCAGCACGCGGGTGCGGGGCACGCTCCGCAGCAGTCGCGCCAGATCGGCCTGGGTGTAGGGCTTGGCGAGCCTCGGCAGATCGTCGTGCACGCCCGACGGCACCTCCGCATAGCCCGTGGCCAGGGCCACCGGCATTGCGGGATGGGCGCGGCGGATCTCGTCGGCCAACTGCAGGCCGGTCATCTGCGGCATGGCGTAGTCGGTCAGCACCAGGTCCACGCGGGCC
>JAQGIJ010000401.1 GCA_028291285.1 Phenylobacterium sp.
CGGCCGCGCCTTTCCGCTCGCCCAGGCCGCCGACGCCCACCGCGCGCTGGAGGCGCGGGAAGCCGGGCCGTTCATCCTGACCGTCTGACGGCTCGCGCGACGCCGGTCGTGGCCCTATAGACTGGCCGTCGGAAGCGGGCGGAGAACGAGTTGGAGAACGACGGGGCGCCGCGGGAGCGGCGCGCAGCTCAGCGCGTGGCTGACGAAATCCGCAACGCCATCGTGCGCGGGGAGCTGACGCCGAGCGACGGCCTGCCCACCGAGGGTCAGCTGACGGAGATCTTCCAGGTTTCCCGGCCGACGCTGCGGGAGGCGATCCGCATCCTCGAGGCCGAGAACCTGATCGTGGTCTCGCGCGGGCCGCGCGGTGGGGCGCGGGTGAAGGTGTTCACCCCCGAGCTCACCGCCCGCTCGATCGGCCAGACCCTGCAGGCGAGCCACACCCCGCTGAAGGACGTGTTCACGGCGCGTGCGACGATCGAGCCGCCGGCGGCGCGGATCGCGGCTCTGACCCAGCCGAAGGCGGCGGCCCTGGAGCTGCGCAAGCAGATCATCGCCGAGTACCAGGCGCTCGGCGAGGCCGTGCCGACGATGGCCCGGCACATGTCCGACTTCCACATCCGCCTGGTGGAGGTCTCCGGCAATCAGACCCTGGCGCTGCTCGGACGCGCCCTGCAGCAGATCGTCCTCACCCACGTGGCCCTGCAGGGCTTCAGGTCCCATGGCGGCGAGACGCCGGACGCGCGGATCGCCCGGCAGCGCGAAGCTCTCGCCTCGCACGAGCGTCTGGCGGAGCTGATCGAGCAGGGCGACGGGGCCGGGGCGGAGGCGCATTGGCGCCAGCACATGGAATACTGGATTCCGTACTGGCTGGAGCCGCCGCTGGACACGGCGGTCCTCGACGTCCTCGACCGGCCAAACGTGGCGGTGAACTGGCGCCAGGACTAGGCGCGGTTCAGGCCGCACCCATCAGGTGGTCCAGGAGCCCCTCGGCGATATAGGCGGGGTAGTTGTCCGGCCGCACCGGGCGGGGGACCTGGCCCTCGTAGCCGACGCGCTCGCGAACCCGCGGGTCCAGGTAGTAGCCGCTGGAGACCACCACCATCAGCGCCTGGTAGGCCGCAGGATCGGCTGCGCCGAGCTCGGCCAGCCGTTCGGCCGGGCTGGCGAAGGGCCGCGCGAGTGCGCGCTTGAGGTCGGCGGCCAGGTCCGGGCGGACGCCGAGGATGCGATCCAGCGCCCTGCCTTCGAGGCCGACCTCAGAGGCCGACGGCAGGCCGTCGCCGGGCGGGATGATCGCGCCTGCGAGGTCTTTGAGCCGTGCGCGCTCATCGTCGGTCACGGGCTCGGGCTCCGGCGGCTGCGGCGCGGGCGAGGGGGCCTGCGCCTCGGCCTCACCGGCGGGCGTCGGCGCCGCAGCGGGCGCGCTGGTGCGGCGCGTGGGGATCGGCAGGCTGGCGCGGGTCTCCAGCAGGTGTTCGGCCGCGCGCAGGGCGAGCGCGCAGATGGTGCTGGTCGGGTTCACCGGGGCCGACGTCACGAACACGCTGGCGTCCAATATGCCGAGGTTGGGGATGTCGTGGCACATCCCCCAGCGATCCACCACGGAGGTGCGCGGGTCGTCGCCCATCCGCGCCGTGCCCATGAAGTGGGCGTTGGCGCCGGCCGGGTTCATCGCCTCCACCTTCCAGGCGCCGGCGTCGCGGAACACCTCGCTGGCGCGCGCGACGTTGAAGTCGAGGTTCTTCCGCGTGTTCTCGCTGTAGCGGTAGACCAGCTTGGGCGCCGGCATCCCGGAGGAGTCGGTGAGCTCGGTGGAGAGCTCCACGCGATTGCGCTCCTCGGGCAGGTCCTCGCACATGATCGACCACATCAGGCCGTGGCCCAGGCGTTCGGCGAAACGCCGGTGGTAGTCGCCGCCGGGGCCGTGCGCCGCCAGCACCCGCAGGGACTCGGCCACCGGTCCGCCGCCAAACGGGTGCAGGGCCCACTTGGCCCCCAGCGCGAAGCCGCGGCCGGGGTCGTGCTCGCCGAACTGCAGGCATTGCACGGTAGAGCCGTTGTGGCCCTGCCAGCTTTCCAGCGGCTCGCGGAACAGGCCCACGACGATCGCCAGGGGGTGCAGCATGAGCCGCCGCCCCACCAGGCCCGAATGGTTGGCGAGCCCGTCGGGGAAGGCCTCGCAGGCGGAGTTCAGCAACAGCCGCGGCGTGCCGATGCCGTTGGCGGCGCAGAGCACCACGTCGGCGGATTGGAAGTGCTCGACGCCGGCCTCGTCGACCCACTCGGCGCCGGCGGCCAGGCCGTTGTCGTCGAGGGTGATCCGGCGCACCCGCGCGCCGGTGATCAGGCGCGCGCCGAGGTCGACGGCCTTGCGCCAGTGGGTCACGTCCGCGGAGGACTTGGCCCCCTCGTTGCAGCCGGTCGGGCAGGTGCCGCGCTGCACGCACTCGCGGCGGCCGTCGTAGGGCGCCGACAGGATGGCGTTGGTGTCTGGCCACCAGTGCCAGCCGCGCCGGTTCAGCGCGCGGGCCACCTGCAGGGCGCCAGGACCGAAGGGAAGCGGCGGCAGCGGCGGCTCGGCGCCCGGCGGATAGGCCGGATTGCCGCCCATGCCCGAGACGCCGATCTCGCGATCGGTGCGCTCATAGAAGGGCAGCAGGTCGCGGTAGCTGATCGGCCAGTCGTCGCCGAGGCCGGTGACCGACCGGGTCCGGAAGTTCGACTCCAGCAGCCGGATCCAGACGGCGTTGTAGAGGATGGTCCCGCCGCCGACGCCGTTGAAGTTGATGATCTGCATGTCGGACTCGGTCGTATCCACCGGATAGTCCGTCTTCGCCTGGCGCAGCATCGGGCTCGAAGACCATTGCCTGGTCGCCGCCAGCTCCCAGTCCCACTCGGCGCCGCGATAGTTGTTGCGGTCCTGCCAATGCCCCTGCTCGAGGGCGACGACCTTGATCCCGGCCTCCGCCAGCCGCCGCGCAGCGACGCCGCCGGCAGGGCCTGCGCCGATGATCAGGACCTCGGCGTGGTCCGACGCAGGCGCCTTATCGGCTGGAGGTGTCATAGAAGGCTCGCACGGCTTTGATCTTGCCCGCGGCGTCGAAGATGAACTGGTCGACGATGCGGGGGGACTCCCGGCGGTCCTGCGCGGGACCGGTCTTGCACTTCATCAGCGCGATCAGCTCGTCGCCGCAGACGATCGGCGGCTCGGTCAGCCAGAGCTCGACATCGTAGGGCTGGAAGCTGTCCCAGAACGCGCTCAACTTCTCCAAGCCCTCGTTGCGCACCAGCCCGACCGGATCCTCATGCACGATCTCGGGCGAGAACAGCGCCATCCAGGCGGCCTTGTCCTTCTGCGTCTCCGCGCGGCAGTAGGCCTCGACGGCCGCGACCATCTGTTCCCGATCAGCCATTCCGTCTCTCTGTTCCAGGGTCAGGTCGATCAGGCGACGGTGAGCTCGGGCCTGGCCCGGGTCTTCAGTGCGCCGAGCG
>JAQGIJ010000479.1 GCA_028291285.1 Phenylobacterium sp.
CGCTCACCGAGCTGCACGGCGGCTGGGTGGCGCTGGAGAGCGAGCCCGGCTCGGGGGCCACCTTCACCTGTCACCTCCCCGAAGAAGCCCACGCCCCCACCGCGGTCCAGCCGGAGCTGGGATTCGCCCAGTAGAAAGCCCTCTTCCCGCAAGGGATATGGCTAGTGCTGGCTCTCAGGCGTGCGGACGATCAGCCCATCCAGCGCGTCGCTGACCTTGATCTGGCAGGACAGGCGGCTGTTGGGCTCCACGTTTTCGGCGAACTCGAGCATGGATTCCTCCATCGCCGACTTGTCGCCGGTCTTCTCCAGCCAGGCCTCGTCCACATAGACGTGGCAGGTGGCGCAGGCGCAGGCGCCGCCGCAGTCGGCGTCGATGCCGGGGACGTTGTTTTTCACCGCCCCTTCCATGACCGAAAGGCCGGGCTTGACGTCCTGCACGCGCTCCGCGCCGCCGAACGCGACGTAGGTGATCCTGGCCATGGTCAGGCGGCCAGCCGGGCGGCCGCGTGGCCCAGATCTGGCGAGACAGCGGGCTGCATGTTCATCTTTTCCCTCCCAGGGCGCGCGGAACCTGCGCTCACTTGTGATGCGCCGCGCGCTCGGTCATAGCTGCGACAAGGGTCTTCACATACAGACTGCACGTGAGACAAGACCAGACAGCGGAAGTCAAGGGGTCGCCATGAGTGTGCGGGCAGGCGTGCGGGTGGAGCGGGCGGCGGCGACGCGCGCCGCCCTGGTCGCGGCTGCCCGCCGGCTGTTCGCGGAGAAGGGCTATCACGCCACCGGCACGCCGGACCTGGTGGCCGCCGCCGGCGTCACCCGCGGGGCGCTCTACCACCACTTCCGCGACAAGGAGGACCTGTTCGAGGCGGTCTTCCGCCAGGTCGCCAACGAGCTGGAGCGTGACGCGGCCAACGAGGTGGCGGCGCTCGCGGACGATCCCTGGCGCCAGCTCAGGCAAGGCGTCCAGTCCTTCCTGCGGCTGATCGCGACGCGTCCGGAGGTGCAGCGGGTGCTGCTGGTGGACGGGCCGGCGGTGTTCGGCTGGCTGCGCTGGCGCGAGCTGGAGTCGGAGTTCACCTTCGGCCACATCGTCGCCAGCCTGAAGGTCGCCATGGCCCAGGGGGTCATCCGCGCGCAGCCGGCCGAGCCGCTCGCACACCTGGTCCTGGCCGCGCTGAACGACGCGGCGATGTCCATCGCCCATGCCGATGACCCGGACCTGGAGCTGGCCGCGGCCGGCGGCGCGCTGCAGTCGCTGATGGAGGGGCTGCGCGTGCGGGCCTAGCCGAGCGCCAGCCGATTCGGCATTTGACACGCACGTGTCATTTCGACATGGTCTCGCCATGCCGAGCGAGCGCGCCCCTGGCGATCTGATGATCCAGCTGATCGACGAGGTGATGCGCGGCCGCTCCCGCCTGCCGGGCAGCCAGGCCTTCTACGACCGTCCGGAGCTGCAGGGCCTGGCCGGCACGGTGCTGACCGCCGTCGTCATGGCGGCCCATCCGCCGACCGTGCCGCAGATCGGGCGAAGCCTTGGGTACCCGCGCCAGACCATCCAGCGCCAGGCCGACACCCTCCTGGGCCTGGGGCTCGCCGAGTTCGTCGAGAACCCCGACCACAAGCGCGCCCATCGCCTGGTCGCCACCCCGGCCGGCGGCGCCCTGCACCGGGCCGCCGACGCCCGCAGCCGCAGATGGGCGGCCCAGTTCACCGCTGGCCTCTCGCCCGACAAGCTCGCCATCACCGTCGAGACCCTGCGGCTGGTCCGCCATCGCCTCGAGACCGAAGCGCGGGGCGCAAGCCTCCTGCCCCGCGCCGTCAACGCCTAAACACGGGACCCGAGACCGGGCCCGATACTGGGAAGGAAACAACCATGTGGGATTTCTCCACCGAACCGGAATTCCAGGAAAAGCTCGACTGGATCGCCAAGTTTGTCCGCGAGGAATGCGAGCCGCTGGACATCCTGTTCCCCGGCCACGGCGACCCGTACGACACCAAGAACAAGGCCTCGCGCGCGATCATCAAGCCGCTGCAGGAGAAGGTGCGGGCGAAGGGGCTCTGGGCCTGCCACCTGGGCCCTGAGCTCGGCGGCAAGGGCTACGGCCAGGTCAAGCTCGGCCTGATGAACGAGATCCTCGGCCGCTCCTACTGGGCGCCCACCGTCTTCGGCACCGCCGCCCCGGACACCGGCAACGCCGAGATCCTGGCGATGTTCGGCACCGAGGAGCAGAAGGCGCGCTACCTCCAGCCGCTGCTGGACGGCGACATCGTCTCGACCTTCTCGATGACCGAGCCGCACGCCGGCGCCGACCCGAAGGAGTTCATCTGCGGCGCCGCGCGCGACGGCGACGAGTGGGTGATCGACGGCGAGAAGTGGTTCTCCTCCAACGCCCGCTTCGCCGCCTTCCTGATCGTCATGGCGGTGACCGACCCCGACGTCTCGCCCTACCGGCGCATGTCGATGTTCATCGTCCCCACCGATACGCCCGGGGTGAACATCAAGCGCAACGTCGGCCTCGCCGACGATGACATCGGTGAAGGCACCCACGCCTACATCCGCTACGACAAGGTGCGCGTGCCGCTGGACGCCATGCTGGGAGCCCCCGGCGAGGGCTTCAAGGTGGCGCAGGCCCGGCTCGGCGGCGGACGCGTGCACCACGCCATGCGCACCGTCGGCAAGTGCCAGCGCGCGCTCGACATGATGCTGGAGCGGGCGGTCTCGCGCCGCACCCAAGGCAAGCTCCTGGCCGAGCACCAGTTCGTGCAGGGGATGATCGCCGACAGCGTCATCGAGTTGGAGCAGTTCCGCCTCATGGTGCTCAAGACCGCCTGGATCATCGACACCCAGCCGCACGGCGCCGCGCGCACCCACATCGCCATGTGCAAGGTGGCGATGGCCAAGATCTACCACGACATCGCCCAGCGCGCGGTCCACCTCCATGGTTCGCTGGGCGTCACCAACGAGATGCCGCTGATGTCGATGCTGATCGGCGCGGAGTCGCTCGCCCTCGCCGACGGGCCAACCGAAGTCCACAAGATCCAGGTCGCCAAGGCTTTCCTCGGCACGGCCAGCCCGGCGCCCGGCCTCTTCCCCTCGGAGCACATCCCGACCCGTCGGGCCGAGTTCGAGGACCGCTACGCCGCGGTCCTGAAGAGCCACGGCCTCGTCGCCGCGGAATAGGCGCGAGC
>JAQGIJ010000522.1 GCA_028291285.1 Phenylobacterium sp.
TCGGCATAGCCCATCTCCGCCAGGTCGACGTCGGTGAGGCTGGTCAGCACGGTGACCGCCAGGATCTTCAGCCCGGACGCGCCCACGCCGCGCACCGCCGCGGCCATCACCTGCGGCTCGCCGTGGACGGTGAGGAAGTCGCCGCCGGCGCTGGCCAGCGCCCGGGCGGCGCGCTCCACGGTCGTTCCGATGTCGTGCAGCTTCCAGTCGAGGAAGACCTGCTTGCCCCCGGCCTTCAGCTCGCGGGCGAGCGCCATGCCGTCGCCGGCGAAGAGCTCCAGCCCCACCTTGTAGAAGCTCACCGTGTCGCCCAACGCGTCCACCAGGGCCCGTGCCTCCTCGGCGGTGGGCACGTCCAGCGGCACGATCAGGCGCGGGTCGGCGCGGGTGGTGGCGGGCGCCGGCGCGAGGGCGGCCATGGCAGGCTCCAGGCAAGGGCGCGCTGGCGGAGCGCTCAGGCTCCTTGTCCGGCGCGCGGCGAATTGGCTAAGAGCGCTGCATGAGCCAGGCGAACTTCGCGGTCAACTTCTTCGTCGCGCTCTTCGCCCTGCTCGATCCGATCGGGCTGGTGCCGGTGTTCGCCGCGGCGACCGCCGGCCTGAAGCCGCGCGAGCGGGCGCAGATCGCCGTCTACGTCTCGCTGTTCGTGCTGGTCTTCGTCACCTTCTTCTATTTCACCGGCGTCAGCCTGCTCGCCTTCTTCGGCATCTCGCTGCCGGCCTTCCGCATCGCCGGCGGCGTGATCCTGTTCCTGCTCGGACTGGAGATGGCCCGCGACGACTTCACCGCGCCGTTCGCCGAGGCCGCCGACGCGGCGGAGCAAGGGCCCAACCGGCGCGGCTACGCCCGGCGGCGGTTCGAGCAGATGATCGTGCCCTTCGCCATGCCGCTGCTGATCGGCCCAGGCGCGATCTCCACCGTCGTCATCTACGCCAGCCAGGCCCGCGCGTTCGGGCTGACCGGCGCGGTGATCGGCGTGGGGGTGATCGCGGCGGTCAGCGTCTGCACCCTGGCCGCCTTCCTGGCGACGCCGGTGATCTCCAAGCTGCTCGGGCGGATCGGTCTGACCATCGTGGTCCGCGTGCTGGGCCTGATCCTTTGCGCCCTGGCGGTGCAGTTCATCCTCGGCGGCATCGCGGACTCCACCTCGGGGCTCGTGCGGCCCGAGGCGGCGGTCCCTTACGGGAAATAGACCAACCCTCCCCTTTGGCGCTTCAGGCCTCCCGGAAGCGGTCGCCCTGGGAGGCGAGGATCGCCAGGGCGAGCTCGTCGGGGATCAGCCGCACCAGCGCGGCCACGGCCTTGTTCGCCAGGCCCGGCACACAGACCGCGCGGTTGGCCTCCACCGCCCGCCAGCCGGCTTCGACCACTGGCGCGGCGTCCATCCAGGCCCAGCGGGGCGTCGCCGCCGCGACCCGCGCGCGGGTGCCGTTGACGTCGTGGAACTCGGACCAGGTGAAGCCGGGGCAGAGCGCGGTCACGTGCACGCCCTGGGCGCGCGCCTCCAGGTGCAGGCTCTGGGAGAACTTGATCATCAGGCTCTTGGCGGCGCCGTAGAGGGTGTGGCCCGCCGCCCCCGGGATCAGCCCGGCCAGGGAGGCGACGTTGACCATCCGGCCGAAGCGGCGCTCGAGCATCCCGGGCAGCAGCTTGTGCGCCAGCTCGCAGGGCGCCGTCACCATCACCTGCAGGAAGGCCTGCTGTTCGGCCCAGGACGTGGCCGCGTAGGCGCCCGTCAGCCCATAGCCGGCGTTGTTGACGAGGACGTCGACCGTGCGGCCGGCGGCGGCGAGCTGATCGAGGACGTGCTGCGCGCCGGCCGGATCGGCCAGGTCTGCGGGCGCGACCAGGGTCGCCACGCCATGCCGGCCGGCGAGCTCGCCGGCGAGGGCCTCGAGCCTGTCGCGCCGACGCGCGCTCAGCGCCAGGTCATAACCCCGCGCCGCCAGCAGACGCGCGAACGCCGCCCCGATGCCTGCGGAGGCGCCGGTCACCAGGGCCAGTCTGCGATCCATTCCGTCCCCCGAGCTGCCGCGGCAAAGAAGGCTGACGCGGCCGCGGCCCGCAACCGGTGAGGCCGGCGGGGAACCGCCTCCCACGGCGGCGATTGAACCGTGTCGGGAAGTTCTATATCGCGCCTAGAAGACGGCGGCGCGAACCTTGAGGGAGCCGTGCGAAGCGGTCCCGGAGACTTTGATGGCTGAACAGGCCAGCGTCGCGCCGCTCGCGGCGGACGAGACACAGGCGGGCGCCCAGCACGAGGGCTTCTGGGCCCTGGCCCTGGGGTCCGTCGGCGTCGTCTTCGGCGACATCGGGACCAGTCCCCTCTACGCCATGCGCGAGGCGCTGCGGCACACCCGCGCCGGGATCGGCCCCGAAGTTGCGGTCCTGGGCGTCGTGTCGCTGGTCACCTGGGCGCTGATCCTGATCGTGACGGTGAAGTACGTCGTCTTCCTGATGCGCGCCGACAACAAGGGCGAGGGCGGCACGCTGGCGCTGATGGCGCTGGCGCAGCGGTCCCTGCCCGCCCGCTCGGGCGTGGTCTTCCTTCTGGGCGTGGTCGGCGCGGCGCTGTTCTACGGCGACGGCATCATCACGCCGGCCATGTCGGTCCTGAGCGCGGTGGAGGGCGTGCGCGACGCGCCAGGCGCCCCGCGAGGGGTGGGCGATCTCGTCCTGCCGCTCTCGGCGGCGATCCTGGTCAGCCTGTTCGTGGTCCAGGCGCGCGGCACGGCGAGCGTGGCGAAGTTCTTCGGCCCGATCACCGCGGTCTGGTTCCTGGTGCTCGCGGCGCTGGGCGCCTACCACATCGCCGACGATCCTTCCGTGTTCCGGGCGCTCTCGCCCCACTACGGCGTCGTCTTCCTGCTGGAGAACGGGCTCCTGGGCTTCATCATCCTGGGCAGCGTCTTCCTGGCGGTGACCGGGGCCGAGGCGCTCTACGCCGACATGGGCCACTTCGGGAAGAACCCGATCCGCGCGGCCTGGCTGGCGCTGGTCCTGCCGGCGCTGCTGCTCAACTACCTCGGCCAGGGCGCCCTGGTGCTGCACCATCCGAGCGACGCGGTGGAGCCCTTCTACCGGATGATCCCGCAGGCGGTGTACTGGCCGGTCCTGCTGCTGGCCATGATGGCCACCATCATCGCGAGCCAGGCGGTGATCACGGGCGCCTTCTCGATGACCCAGCAGGCGGTGCAGCTGGGCCTCTTCCCGCGGATCGACATCCGCCGCACCTCCGAGACCCAGGCCGGCCAGATCTTCGTGCCGCAGGTGAACACCATGCTGATGCTCGGCGTGCTCGCATTGCTGTTCACCTTCCGCTCGTCGTCGAACCTGGCCTCGGCCTACGGCATCGCCGTCACAGGCGCGATGTTCGTCGACACCCTGCTGTTCTTCGTCATCGTCCGGCACTTCTGGAACAAGCCCGTCTGGGTGGCGGCGCTGGCGAGCGCCGGCTTCGGCATTCTCGACGTGGTGTTCATCACCTCGAACCTGCTGAAGTTCTTCCACGGCGCCTGGCTGCCGCTGGCGCTGGGATCCTGCCTGGTGGTCATCATGTGGACCTGGACCCGCGGGGCGCAGATCCTCACCGAGAAGACCCGCCACGACAGCGTCCCGCTGCTGGAGCTCTCGGAGATCCTCAAGGCGCGCGCGCCCTACCGCGCCCCCGGCACGGCGATCTTCCTGACCTCCGATCCGGACACCGCCCCGGTGGCGCTGATGCACAACCTCAAGCACAACAAGGTGCTGCACGAGAAGAACGTCATCCTGACGCTGGAGACGGCGGAGACGCCGCGGGTGCGCGACTCCGAGCGCATCCGCATCGAGCCGGTCAACGAGGACTTCAAGAAGGTGATCATCTCCTATGGCTTCATGGAGAGCCCCAACGTGCCCCGGGCGCTGGCGCTGTGCCGCAAGCAGGGGCTGAAGTTCGACATTATGGCCACGAGCTTCTTTCTCGGCCGACGCTCGGTGGTGCCCTCGGCCCAGTCCGGAATGCCGCTCTGGCAGGACAAGCTCTTCATCTTCCTGATGAAGAACGCCGCCAACCCGACCGACTTCTACAAGATCCCGCCCGGCCGGGTGGTGGAGCTCGGCACCCAGGTGACAGTCTAAGCCGTGGTCTGGGCCTACGTCGGCGATGCGCTCTGGGTGATCGCGCTGAGCATCATGTTCGGCGCCTCGCGGCAGGCCTGGCGGCGCATCCCGCCGGGCGTGCGGCCGCCGCTGATGGGCGCGCGCCTGCCCAGGGGCCTGGCGGTCTGGGCCCTGCCGGGCGCGGCCTTCCTGCTCAGCCTCTGGTTCGCGCTCGCCGCCCGCCAGTGGAGCGAGGACGGCGACACGGCCTTCATCGTCTTCGGCGTGCGGGCGGTTTCGGCCTCGCTGCTGGCGCTGCTGCACCTGCGCTGGCTGGGCGCCGGCCTGAAGGTGCTCGAGCGCGAGGGCGTGCTTAAGCCTTGAACCGCCCCCTCGCCTGCCCTTAAAGGCGCGCGAGCTTCTTCCTACCGCCTCCCGCAGGACCCCTCCCCTCATGGCCGACAAGCCCGTCAACAAGGTCGTGCTCGCCTATTCAGGCGGCCTCGACACCTCGATCATCCTGAAGTGGCTGCAGACTGAGTACGCCGCTGAGGTGGTCACCTTCACCGCCGATCTGGGGCAGGGCGAGGAGCTGGCGCCGGCGCGCGAGAAGGCGCTGCTGCTGGGCATAAAGCCCGAGAACATCTTCATCGAGGACCTGCGGGAGGAGTTCGTCCGCGACTACGTGTTCCCGATGTTCCGGGCCAACACGGTCTACGAGGGCCAGTACCTGCTCGGCACCTCCATCGCCCGGCCCTTGATCGCCAAGAAGCAGATCGAGATCGCCCGCAAGGTCGGCGCCGACGCGGTCTGCCATGGGGCCACCGGCAAGGGCAACGACCAGGTCCGCTTCGAGCTGGGCTATTACGCCCTCGAGCCCGACATCCGCGTCATCGCCCCCTGGCGCGAGTGGAAGTTCAAGAGCCGAGAGGCGCTGATCGACTTCGCCGAGAAGCACCAGATCCGGATCTCCAAGGACAAGCGGGGCGAGGCGCCCTTCAGCGTCGACGCCAACCTCCTGCACTCCTCCTCGGAGGGCAAGGTGCTGGAGGATCCCGCCGTCGAGGCGCCGGAGTTCGTGCACATGCGCACCCTTTCGCCGCAGGACGCGCCCGACCAGCCCACCGTCTTCACCGTGGACTTCGAGCGCGGCGACCCAATCGCCATCGACGGCGAGCGGCTCTCGCCGGCGGCGCTGCTGACGAAGCTCAACCAGCTGGGCCACGACAACGGGATCGGCCGCCTCGACCTGGTGGAGAACCGCTTCGTCGGCATGAAGTCGCGCGGCGTCTACGAGACGCCGGGCGGGACCATCCTGCTCGCCGCCCATCGCGGCATCGAATCCATCACCCTCGACCGCGGGGCCATGCACCTGAAGGACGAGCTGATGCCGAAGTACGCGAGCCTGATCTACAACGGCTTCTGGTTCGCGCCCGAACGGGAGATGCTGCAGGCCGCGATCGATCACAGCCAGGCCAAGGTCACCGGCCAGGTGCGCGTCAAGCTCTACAAGGGCAATGTCAGCGTGATCGGCCGCACCAGCCCCTACTCGCTCTATGACCAGGAGCTGGTGACCTTCGAGGAGGGCGCGGTGGCCTACGACCACCGCGACGCGGCCGGCTTCATCAAGCTCAACGCGCTGCGGCTGCGGGTGACCGCCAACCGCGACCGGCGGACGAAGTAGGGCTCAGCTCAGCCGGTCGAACCGGTAGCGGCCGCGGATCTCGGCCTGGAAGAAGCGGCCCTTGGACGGAGCCTCGACGAAGGCGCGGCAGACCTCGCCCGGGACGCCCTCATAGGCGTAGCGCTCGCCGCTCTGGAAGGTGACCCGCAGCTGGCGGCGCGGCGGGTCGTAGTCGATGGCGCGGATGGCGGAGGACTCGACGTCCACGGGCGGCTCCCGGGTCTCCACCATTATAACGCGTGGTCGCCACCCGGCGGTTCCGGGCGAGCCGCGGCTGTGCCAACCTCGGCCGCAGGCCGCGCCACGCGGCCGTTCGGGGGAAACAACGCATGCAACCGCACAGCCTGGTGGCGCTCGTCACGCTGATCGCCGTTCTCGTCTACTTCTGGTTCGGGTTCGCGGTGGCCCGCGTCCGCCACAAGACCGGCGTCGCCGCGCCGGCCACGACCGGCGACCCGCTGCTCGAGCGAGCCTTCCGGGTGCACTACAACACCCTCGAATGGCTGCCGATCTTCCTCGTCTCGCTATGGCTCTTCGCGATCTATTGGAACGACCTGGTCGCCGCGGCCCTGGGCGTGGTCTGGATCGTCGGGCGGATGATCTATTCGGCGGGCTACATGGCCGATCCGAGCAAGCGCGGGCCGGGCTTCCTGATCCAGGCGCTGGCGACGATGGCGCTGTTCTTCGGCGCCCTGGGACGCATCATCTACGTGCTGGCCGTGGTCCACGCCTGAGGCGGGGCCTCGACGCCGGCCGCGAGCTGGGCCATGGAGCGGGCCGATGCAGCTGCCCGTCGACCCTGCCCGGTTCGCGGCCTACCTCGGCGTGACCGCCGTGATGGTGGTCACGCCGGGGCCGGCCAACCTCTTCGCCATCGCCACCGGCGCGCGGCGCGGCCACGGCGCGGTGCTCGCGGCCGTGGCCGGCATGCTGATCGCCAACCTGGTCTGGTACGCCGCGGCGGGGCTGGGTCTCGGCGCGCTGGCGCTAGCCTATCCGAAGGTCTTCCGGATCCTCGCCTATGTCGGCGCGGCCTATGTCGCCTGGCTCGGCCTGCGCGCGCTGATCTCCGCCTGGCGCGCAGATGCCGGCACGGCGCATGCGCCGCAGGTCGCCGGCCGCTCGGCGCTGCGCGACGGCTTCGTGGTGCAGATCTCCAACCCCAAAGCCCTGCTGTTCACCACCGTGGTGCTGCCGCCCTTCATGGACGCCTCGCGCCCGCTCGGCCCGCAGATCGTGGTCCTGGCCGCGGTCGTGGTGCTGGGCGACCTGGTGGTGATGACCGCCTACGGCATGGGCGGGGCGGCGATCGCGCGGCGCATGCAGGAGCCGCACTTCCGCCGCGGCTTTTCGGCCTTCACCGGCGTGCTGCTGATCAGCGCGGCGCTCCTGATCGCGCTGCGGGGCTAGGGCTTTGCGCTCGCGACGACTTTCCCCTGAACCGACCGCCGCGCCCGCGCCTCTAACCGGGAGGGCGCAGCGCAGGCGACTTACGTTCGAAGAGCAACCACAATTGCGGACAAGTGTTCTCGCCGTTAGCTTCCCTCGAGGGACGAGTTTGCAGAGGTCGAGACAACAGATGGCCAAGAGATCAGCCGCATTCGCCGCCGCCGTCGCCTTGGCGGCCGCGCTCGCGGGCTGCGCCACGCCCACGCCGTATCAGCCGAATATTCCCGGCCAGGCGACCTCCGGCGGGTATTCGGAGGTGCGAATCGAATCGAACCGCTGGCGGGTGACCTTCGCCGGCAACAGCCTCACGGCGCGCGAGACGGTCGAGGGCTACCTGCTCTACCGGGCCGCGGAGCTGACCATCCAGCAGGGCTACGACTGGTTCAGCATCGTTGACCGCAACACCCAGCGCAGCGGCTACACCTACATCGAGCCCGACCCGCTGTACCATCCCTGGTACGGGCCGGGTTACGGCTTCTGGCGGCCGTCCTGGCGCTACTACGGCCACGGCTTCGGCTGGCGCACCTGGGATCCGTTCTTCGGCGACCCCTTCTGGGCCGACCGCCTGGACGTGCGCACGGTCGAGAAGTTCGAGGCCACCGCAGAGATCGTCATGGGCCACGGCGCCAAGCCGGCCGACGACCCGCGCGCCTTCGACGCCCGCCAGGTGATCGCCAACCTGCAGCCGCGGATCCAGTACCCAGCCCCGAAGCGCTAGGACGAGCCCGGGAGCGCTAGACGAACCAGCCGTGCTCCGGTCCGTGGGCGAACGCCTCGGGCCGGAACGCGTCGGGCCAGGCGGCGCTCGGCGCGGGCTCTTCCACGGCCCGATCGATCATCGCGCTCAGGCCGTGCGGCGGGCTCACGGCGTCCCAGAGCGGCAGCGGGCCGGCATCGGCAAGGTCGCCGAAGGCCAGGGCGGGCGCCGCCTCGGCCGGCGTCCAGGCCGGCTCGCCCACCAGCGGCGGCTCGACCGCGAGGCGCGAGAGGTCGACGAGGACGAAGCCCAGGGTGAGCAGCGAGGGGCCGTAGGCCGGCATCCGCGCGGCGGTGCCCCAGATCCAGTCGCGGGCGCCCGGCACGCGCCAGGCGGCCGAGAGCTCCGGCGGGGCGGTGGTCGCGGCGGCGTCCAGTGATTCGAGCGGCTCCCCGGCGGGGCCGACCCGGTCATACCGCGCTGGCGGCCGGGCGATGAGGGCGGCCCCGGCGCGCCGCTGGGCGAGCAGCCCCTTGCGCGAGACCTGCAGGATGACCGTGGCGAAGAGTAGGACAAGGTAGGCGAGACAGAAGTCCATGGGCGGCTCCGGTTGGTCCGTCCACGGTACGGCTAGTATTACTACCAAATCCTTGCGGCAGATCAGCGCGTTAGCGGCTATGTTCGCGATCTAGAGTAGGTAGGCCGCACCCATTACCGCCAGGCCGAGCACCGACAGCACGACCGAGCCCAACCAGAAGGCGCGCTTGCGGGTCACGATGGCCATGGTGCAGACGGCGATGGCGATCTCCAGCAGGGTCGCCGCGGCGGTCAGCCAGTGGTGGCGGTGCTCGTGGCCGCGGCTCACCGCCATCAGCTTGTCGCGGTCGGCCTCGTCCTCCTTGGCGGTGGCGCGGATCTCGGCCTGCTTCTGGGTCTGTTCCTTAGCCGTCGCCTGGTATTGCGCGGAGTGCGCCCCGCCGGCGTCGGCGGCGATGCCGTAGACGTGCTTCTTCAGGCTGTCGGCCTGGTACTCGTTCCAGGCGTCGGTGGCCTTGTCCTGCGCCAGCACGGCTTCGCTGGAGGCGGTGATCGCGCCGCCCGCCTCCACCGTCTCCAGGCTGCCGGCCGTGGCGGCGAGCACTGCCAGCACCGCCACGGTGATCGAGACGCGGCTGACGAATCCGTCGTGCTCGTGCGCCGCGTGCTCCGCATGCTCGCGGTGTTCGTGGGCTTCCAGAGCTGGGTCGTGGGTCATGCGGGCGCGCTCGCGGTGGCGTTCGGGGGTGGCGGAGGATTTCAGCGATTTCGGCGGTGGTTTCCAGCGGTTCTGCTAGAGACGGGCGCGATGCGCCGCCCCTTCCGCCCGTCCTGCGCGCCGTGACCGAGGCGCCGGAGAGCTTCAAGGCCGCCCTGGCCGCCCAGCACGCCGGCCGCCTGGAAGAGGCCGTGGCCGGCTACCGGGCGACGCTGGCCGAGCGCCCGGACGCCGCGCCCGCCTATCACAACCTGGCCGCGGTGCTGGGCGCGCTGGGCCGCACCGACGAGGCGGAGGCGGTGCTGCGGGCGGCGCTGGCCCGCTTTCCCCAGGCTGCCGCCGTGCGCATGAACCTGGCGCTGCAGCGGCTGGCCGAGGGGGACTACGCCGAGGGCCTGCCGCTCTACGAGGCGCGCA
>JAQGIJ010000525.1 GCA_028291285.1 Phenylobacterium sp.
GCGGCTGGGACCTGGTCAAGCTGGAGGTGCTCTCCAACACCAAGCACCTGCTCCCCGACATGGAGGAGACCCTGCGGGCGCTGAAGCTGCTGGTCGCCGACGGCTTCCAGGTGATGGTCTACTGCTCGGACGACCCGGTCTACGCCCAGAAGCTGGAGGACGCCGGCGCGGCCGCCATCATGCCGCTGGGCGCGCCGATCGGCTCGGGGCGGGGGATCCAGAATTTCCTCAACCTCGGCCTGATCATCGAGCAGGCGCGGGTACCGGTGCGGGTGGACGCCGGCGTCGGCGCCGCGAGCGATGCGACCGTCGCCATGGAGATGGGCTGCGACGCCGTCCTGATGAACACCGCCATCGCCCAGGCGCGCGATCCGATCCGCATGGCCGGCGCCATGAAGCACGCGGTCATCGCCGGGCGTGAGGCCTATCTCGCCGGCCGCATGCCCAAGCGGATGTACGCCGATCCGTCCTCGCCCCTCAGCGGGCTGATCTGACGGCGCCGAGACGCCCGGTAATCGGTTAGCCGGAAAGCGTCGCGGTCGCGCGCTCGCCGCTCGCGCTCGCCTGCGGCGCATCCCAGGCCGCCTCGAACTTGAAGCTGAGCTTCAGCTTGGTGCGGAAGGCGGTGATCGTGCCCGCCTCGTCCATGGTGAGGTCCTGCTCCACCACTTCGGCGACGCGCAGGTCGCGCAGGCTGCGCGACGCTGTCGCGACGGCCTGCCGCGCGGCGTCCTCCCAGCTGTCCGGACTCGTGCCGATAACCTCGGTGACCCTGTAGACGCTCATGGACATCCTCCGCTTGAAGCTTGGGGCTTATGTTCGGCTAGGTCGGCGGCGTGGTCTCCACCGGCGAGCCCAGCATCTTGCGCACCTCGTCGGCGTGCATCTCTTCGGTCGAGACCGCCTTGAAGGCGTATTCCTCCAGCAGCACCGAATGGCCCTGCACCAGGCTCAGGAGCTCGCGGTAGAGGCCGAGCGCCAGGTCCTCGGTCTCCAGCGACTCCTCGAGCATGCTGCGCAGGTCGGTCCTGTGGCTGTCCAGCAAGGGGCCGATGCTCAGCGACGGATAGGCCCCCAGGTGGGTGATCATCTCCCCGGCCTGCTGGGCGTGCAGCAGCGACTCCGTCGCCTCGCTGCGGAACCAGCTGACGATCGGGATGCGGCTGTAGCCGAACACCATCAGCGAATAGTGGGTGTAGCGCACCACGCCCGCCAGTTCCTGCTCCAGGATCTGGTTGAGGAGGGTCACGACCTTGGCTTTCTGGTCGCCGTCCATCCGGGTTCTCGTCTCGTGCCGCGAGGACTGTGCGCGCCGGGCGCCGCCTCGACAAATGCGCAGGTTAAGCCCGGCAATCATATTGTCGTGCCAGGCGCGAGCGCCCTCTCCCCGCGAGCGGGGAGAGGGCTCGTGTTCGCTACGCCGCGGCCTTGACCTCGGCGAGCCCTTCCGTCAGGCGCGCGCTCAGCGGACGCAGCGAGTCCTGCACGCCGCCGGCCAGCAGGTCGGTGAACTTGCGCAGGTTGGTGGCGCCCTCGGCCATCGCCTGCTGGGCGAAGGCGGTCTGCAGTTCGAACGCTTCCTGCGCGCTCTTGGCCCGCGAGATCGCCGTGGCCGCGGCGACCTGCTCCTCGAACGTCTTCTTGCCGTTGGTCAGCAGGAAGCTGCTGAGCGCCTGGCTGGCCTGGAAGGCGGCCGTCCAGGAGCCGAGGAAGGCTTCCACGGTCTTCGACGAGGAGCCGGAGGTCTGGCCGAGCGCCGAGAGCGCCGAGGTCCAGCTTCCCATCAGGTCGGGGAAGGCCGCAGTCGCGGGTTGGGCTTGCTTGAAGGTGGGCATGAGTTCGTCTCCATTGTGCCGCCGGCGCGGGGAGTCGCCCGGCGGGGGTTGGGTTACGGGTTGGGTTTAAGAGCGGACCTGGACGTAGGAGCCGGGCGCGTCTTCCAGCGCGCGCAGCGGGCCGGCCGCCGGGTCGCGCGCGGCGACCATCTCGCCCGAGCGTTCGGCCAGCCAGGCGCCCCAGTGCGGCCACCAGGAGCCGGCGTGCTCCTCGGCGGCGCCGAACCAGTCGTCGGAGCCCTCCGGCAGGGCCGGGTTCAGCCAGTGCTGGTACTTCTTGGCGTCGGGATGGTTGATGACGCCGGCGATATGGCCGGAGCCGGCGAGCGTGAAGGTGACCGGGCCGCCGAACAGCCGTGCGCCGCGATAGACCGAGGCGAACGGGGCGATGTGGTCCTCCTTCGAGGCCTGCATGTAGATCGGCGTGGTGACCTGGCTGAGGTCGAGCCGGGCGCCGTTCAGCACCAGCTCGCCGCGGCTGAACTTGTTCTCCTGGTAGAACTCGCGCAGGTACCAGAGGTGCAGCGTCTTGGGCATGCGGGTCTGGTCCGAGTTCCAGAACAGCAGGTCGAACGGCTTGGGCGGCTTGCCCATCAGGTAGTTGTTGACGAAGAACGACCAGATCAGGTCGTTGGCGCGCAGCGCGTTGAACGCCCCGGCCATGGCCTGCCCGGGCAGCACGCCGCCGGCCTCGTCCATCTGCCGCTCGATCTCCTTCAGGAAGGCGTCGGTGGCGAACAGCGTCAGGTCGCCGGCCTCGCTGAAGTCCTGCTGGGCGGCGAAGAAGGTGGCCGAATTGATCGCCGACGGATCCCCGCGCGCCGCCAGGTAGGCCATGGCGCAGGCCAGGATGGTGCCGCCGATGCAGTAGCCGACGGCGTTCACCTTGGAGGCGCCGGTCTGCTTGAGCGCCGCGCCGACCGCGGTCAGCACGCCGTCGAGCATATAGTCCTCGAAGGTCGTCTCGGCGTAGCTCTCGTCGGGATTGACCCAGGAGGTCACGAAGACGGTGAAGCCCTGCTGCGTCAGCCAGCGGATCATCGAGTTCGCGGGCTGCAGGTCGATGATGTAGTATTTGTTGATCCAGGGCGTGATCATCACCACCGGGATCTCGTGCACCTGCTCGGTGCTCGGCGAGAACTGCAGCAGCTGCAAAAGCTCGTTCTGGAACACCACCTTGCCGGGCGCGGTGGCGACGTTCTCGCCGACCTTGAACCCGGTCATGTCGGTCTGGCTGATGGCCAGCTGGCCGTCGCCGCGCTCCAGGTCCGCGACGAAGTTCTGCATCCCGCGCACCAGGCTCTCGCCGCGGGTCTCCAGCGCCTCTTTCATGGCCACCGGATTGGCCCCCAGGAAGTTGGCCGGGCACAGGGCGTCGACCATCTGGCGGCTGAAGAAGGCCTGGCGGCGCTTCTCGATCGGATCGCTCGAGCCGAACGCCTCGACCACCTCCTCGACCCATTTGGCGGCGGCCATGTAGCCCTGGCGCACGGTGTCGAACACCGGCGTCTCCCATTCGGGATGGGCGAAGCGCCGGTCGGCCACGGCCGGGCGTGCGGCGGGCGCGAGACCGCAGGCGCTCTGCCAGATGTCCGCCGCCGCGCTCATCCAGCTCAG
>JAQGIJ010000531.1 GCA_028291285.1 Phenylobacterium sp.
CGCAATCACGGGCACCGCCCTCGTGTTCCTTGTCCTTCACTGGATGACCGATCTCGTATTTCCGGAAACCTACCTCGCCAAACCAGGCTACAAGGTTCCCGGCGTGATTGAACCTGCCGTCGATCTCGCCTCCCTCCAGAGGACATGGCCGGCCGGCTTGAGCCAGCAGGGCGGCCGCGTGAACGTTCGCGACTACATGAGCAACATCGAGAAAGTGTCGGTTCCCCGCAGCGCCGAAGGGCCGCCAGTTCTCGCAGCGCCGGCGCCACCAGTCGATCTGGGGACCGCGCTAGCTGCGGCCGACGTGGGAAAAGGCCGACAGACCGCGCAGGTTTGCACGTCCTGTCACAGCTTCGATCAAGGCCAGGACCGCACGGGTCCGAGTCTCTGGGGCGTCGTGGGGCGTGATGTCGCCTCCCGCAAGACGTTTACATATTCCAGCGCTTTCGCAGCGCAGACCGGCAGCTGGACTTATGAGCGGCTCGACCACTATTTGACCAATCCGGCAAAGGCTGTTCCCGGCAACAAGATGGGTTTCGCCGGCCTCCGTAAGGCGGAGGACCGCGCAAATGTTCTCGCGTTTTTGCGCACATTGAGCGCCAGCCCCGTTCCGTTCCCAAAGGCGGAGAGACCAAAGGTCACCGAGACTCCAGCCCACCGTTCGGGGGCGGGATCTGCTCCCGTTGGCGAACAGGGTTTGGCATCGAACGCCAAGAGCGCGTCCAATCCGGGGGAACAGCAGAAGAGGTAGGCGACGGCCTCGATCAGACGGTTCACCCTCACGAGGGCAGGACCGTTTCGTCATGTGGTCCTTAGATAAAGGCGCCGACCAAGATCAGCACTGCGCCGACGAGTGCGAGACCGATGCCCGGCAGGTCGGCTCCCAGGTTTAATCGGTCCCCGCGCCCGGCAGGCTCCAGCGTATCCGGTGCTTCGTCGGCAGTGAGGCTGCGAGGCTGGCTGAGGCGGCCGCGTCGCAGCGTCCGCACTGTCGCGAGAACGATGCCAGCGATGATGCAAAGCGCCCCGAGCGAGATCAGCAACATGGGCGTCTCCCTTAATCTGTGGCGGCAATCGGTTGATGATACTGGAAACCCGCCTCAGCAGGAACGATCCGTAGCTGCTATGCGTGCGCTTCGGCCGCTTCGGCCCTGACGACGCGGAAATGGCGTCCCGTCATCACGATGGCGCCCGGGGCGAGGCTGCCCGGCGACCGCTCCCTTGCAGGAGGCATCGGCGGCGTAGCCCGGGACGGGCCCTGAGTTACACACCGCATCGCTTCAACCAGTCCAAGATGTTGCGCGCGCTGTCGCCGTAGAAGGTGCGGTAGAGATTGTCGCCGACGTAGCCAAGATGCGGGGTGGCCAGCACGTTGGGCAGGCTGCGGAACGGGTGGTCGGCGGGAAGCGGCTCCTCGTCGAACACGTCCACCGCATAACCGCCGATCCGCTTGTTCCGAAGGGCGTCCAGCACCGCCGCCTCGTCCACGATCGCGCCGCGGGAGGTGTTGACCAGCCAGGCGTCGGGCCTCATCCGGCCGAGCGCCTCGGCGTCGACCAAGCCGCGCGTTCGACGGCTGAGCAGGGTGTGCAAGCTGAGGACGTCGGCCTCGCCGAACAGCGCCTCCTTCGACACCGCCTCCGCGTCCACGGCTTGCGCCTTTTCCGGCGTCAGGTTCTGGCTCCAGCCGATCACGCGCATGCCGAAGGCGTTCCCGATCTTCGCGACCGCACCGCCGATATTGCCGACGCCCACCAGCCCCAGCGTTCGGCCGCCCAGCTCAAGGCCCAAGGTGTGCTGCCAGCCTCCGGAACGGACAGCGTTCACCTCTTCGACCAAGTGGCGGCGGCTGGCCAGGATCAGCGTCCAGGCCATCTCGATCGTGGGCGTCGAGGCGTAGCCGGTGTGGGCGATCTCGATCCCGCGTTCCTCGGCCGCCTTGACGTCGATCGCCGCGTTTATCGGTCCGGTCGAGGCGATCAACCTGAGCTTCGGCAGGCGCGCAAGCAAGCTGCGGCCAAGCGCCGTCCGCTCGCGCATCACGCAGAGCACCTCGAAGGGCGCCAGCCGTTCGGCGAGGGCGTCCTCGTCCGCGAGGTGGTCGGTGTAGACGGTGATTTCGGCCTGCACCTGCAGCGGCGCCCAGTCCGCCATCGACAGGGCCACGCCTTGGTAATCGTCAAGGATTGCGATGTGCATTGCTGGCTCGCGGTTACCCGGTCGCTTATCGCAGGAAGGCGTAGTCGGCCGAATAGGGCTGCGCGCGAAGCTCGCCAGCTTTCGGGCATTCGCCTTTCAGGGCGCCGCCGCGTGTGTTCAACCGTAACACCAGTTTCGCATTATCGAGGAGGCCGGTCCCGTGATGCTCGACGATGTCGAGCTTTAGCAACGCCACGTCGCTTGGGGTGGCGCCTGGCGCAGCGGCCGACTGCTTGCCTTTCACCACCTCACCATCGGTCAGTTCCCAGGTGGGGCCGACATAGTGGTGGCCTATCGTCTCGCCGCCCCTGACGAGGGTGGCGACAGGTTCGCGGAAAACCCAGTTCGTCGCGCCGCTGGCGCCCGCCTTGCATTCGTAGATCTGCGCCCCCGCGGCGTGGACGACCAGGACGGCCGGGCGATCGCCGACGTCGAAAGCCGCCGGCGCGCCCACAGGCGCAGCTTGCGGCGCAGCGGCCGCCGCGCAAGGGCCGCCAAGCAGTAACGCTGCGATCGGACAGACAGTCACCCAGCGGCGCGGATTGAGCCTCGGCATTTTCTTCGTCTCCCGCGAGCCGCCAAGTCGCGCCGTGTTCGCCCATAGACACCCTGCTCCGGAGCGGACCCGGAGATTGGCGCCAGAACCCTGGCGAGCCCGCCGCAACCTCGCAAGGTGAGCTTCGTCCAGTGCGCGTACGTCCTGCAAGACGTACGCGCCCCGCCCACGACGCCCTGCCGCCAACTGCCTACACCGCTCGCAGCCGCCCGCACCGAGCGGCCCCACGTTGCGATGAAGAAGGTGGCGCATGAGAAAGACCTATTCCTATCTGGCCTGGCTGGCCGCCGGAGCTGGCGCGATGGCGCTGGCCGCCTGCGGCGGTGGCGGATCAAGCGGTTCGTCGTCGTCGCCTGCCATGACCGCGCCAGCGCCGGCGCCCGCGCCCGCGCCCGCAGCCAACATGTTCGCGAACACGGCGCTGGTTTCGAACACCGCCGCCGGCGTCGTCGACAACCTCCCCGCCAACACCGTCGCGGCGGGAGACGACAGCACCTTCACCGTCCCCCAGACCGTGAATCCGCAGTTGGATCCCGCGCTCTCCCATGGCTGGGGCGTGGCCTTCGGGCCGGGCTCGCCGGTGTGGGTGAACGACCACGCGACCAACAAGTCGTCGCTCTATGACGGCAACGGCGCCCTGATCCCGTCGCAGCCCGCCGTCGCCATTCCAGCCGCCGCGAACGGCGCTGCGGCGGGCCCGACCGGAATCGTCGCCAACATCAACACCATGAACTGCACGACCATCGCGGCCGCCGGCTGCACCCCCGGCGTCGGCTTCGCGACGGGTGCAGGCCCGGCGCTGTTCATCTTCGACGGGACCGGCGGGACCATCTCCGCATGGTCGGCGGGCACGACAGCGACCACCGAGTTCGACGGCAGCGCCCAGGGCGACTCCTTCACGGGCCTGGGGATCTACACCCAGCCCTCCAACGCGACCTTCCTGCTGGCGGCCGACTTCGCCCACGGCGTGGTCGATGTGTTCGATTCCAGCTTCAAGCTGAACACCACGGCCTTCCCCGGCGGCTTCACGGATCCGAACCTGCCGACAGGCTACGCGCCGTTCGGCGTCCAGACGATCGGCAACCTGATCTATGTGTCCTACGCCAAGCAGCCGCCCGGCCCGGGCCCCGAAGTCGACGGGGCAGGGCTGGGCGTGGTGGACGTCTTCGACGGCACCGGCAAGCTGGTGAAGCAGCTGGTCCCGGTCGGCGGCGTGCTCAACGCGCCGTGGGGCATGGCCATGGCGCCGGCGGGCTTCGGCCCCTTCGCCGGCGACCTCCTGGTGGGCAACTTCGGCGACGGCCGGATCAACGTGTTCGACCCGAACACCGGCCAGATGCTGGGTACGCTCACCAACAGCCTCACCAACAAGCCGATCCACATCCCGGGCCTGTGGGGCATCGCCTTCGGCAACGGGGCGCTCAACCAGTCGGCCACGACGCTCTACTACGCCGCTGCGCCGGACATGAAGACCCAGGGCCTCTACGGCTCCATCGCCGCCGCTGCGGCGGCGCCTGCCACCCCGCCCGCGTCCACGCCAGGGTCGACCTCGCCCGCGCCCACCGGCCCGATCGGCGGGTACTAGGCTCCAGATGCAGGCGCCATCCCATCCGACCCAGGGCGACCCCCGGCCCTGGGTCCGGGAGGGCCAGGGCGGCTCCACGCCCTGGTCCCGGGAGGGCGGCGCGGTCGCAGGACCGCGCCGCCCCAGCGGGGTCTGCTTGTTGGGCGTCGCCCTGGCGGCGCTGGCGCTCAGCGCGAGCGCGGCCTGCGCCCAGGTGTTCGAGGTGTCGGACGGCGCGCTTCGCCGGGTCGACGCCCGGCGCCCGCCGGCGCCGGCCGCGCACCGGGGCCTCACGGCCGAGGTGAAGGCGGCGGCCGCCCGCTACGGCCTGGCCCCGGAGTTGCTCGACGTCGTCGCGCGGCAGGAGTCGGGTTACCGGGTGCGCGCCGTCTCGGCCGCAGGCGCCGTGGGCGTGATGCAGCTCATGCCCGCCACGGCGAGGGCGCTCGGCGTCGATCCGCGCAACCCGATCGACAACCTCAACGCCGGCGCCGCCTACCTGAAGGCCCAGCTTGTCCGGTTCGGCGGCCGCATCGACCTGGCGCTCGCCGCCTACAACGCCGGCCCCGAGGCGGTGCGGCGTCACGGCGGCGTGCCGCCCTATCGCGAAACCCGGGCCTACGTCGCCACCAGCCTCCAGCGCCTGGCCGAAGCGAGCCTGGCCGCCCCTTCCACCCTCCAATCCGCGGGTCTGCCATGAAACCCTTCCGCTCCATCTCCTTGTCCACGTTCCCCCTGTCCACGCTCATCAGCGCCGGCCTTCCCGCGGTCGCGCGAGCTGCGACGCCGGCCGGGGCCGGACCGATCCTCGGCGCGGTGACCTGGATGCAGGACACCCTGCTGGGCGAGGTCGCCAGCGGCGTGGCGGTCATCGCCGTGGCCGTGGTCGGCTTCCTGATGCTGACCGGCCGCATCAACTGGCGCTATGGGGCCACGGTCATCGTCGGCTGCTTCATCCTGTTCGGCGCCGCCACCATCGTCGGCGGCATCCGCTCCACGGCGGGTTGACCCATGGCCGAGCTCTCGCGCACCCCGATCTTCCGCGCCCTGACGCAGCCGCAGATGTTCGCCGGCGTCACCTACAGCTTCTTCATCATCAACGGCGTCGTCACCACCGAGACCTTCCTGATCACCCGGTCCTTCTGGGCGTTCGGCGTGGCCCTGGCGGCGCATGCGGTCGGCTATCTCGCCTGCCTGCGCGAGCCCCGCATCTTCGACCTCTGGCTGGTCCGGGTCAGCCGGTGCCCGCGCAATCGCGACTGGCGGCGCTTCCGCTGCAACACCTATCATCCGTGAGGGCGTCATGCGGCGAACCCGCGAGGCGAAGGCCGGCGACCGCCTGCCGTACAGCCGGGCTCACGACGAGCGCACCCTGATCCTGCGGGACGGCGCGCTCATGCAGTGCCTGCACCTGGAAGGCTTCGCCTTCGAGACCGCCGAGACCGACGACCTGAACCATCGCCAGCAGATGCGCGATGCGGCGCTGAAGGCCGTCGCCGGGTCGCGATTCGTCATCCACCACCTGATCCTGCGCCGCAGGGTCGCGGTGGACCTGTCGGCCGACTACGCCGACCCGGTCTGCGCCGAGATCGACCGGCGCTGGCGGGCGCGGATCGAAGCCCGGCGGCTGTTCGTCAACAGCCTGTTCGTCAGCCTCATCCGGCGTCCGCCCAAGGGCAAGGCCGGCTGGGCCGAGCGCGCCGGCGGGCTGTTCTCCCGCGGCCTCGGCCCGGTGGAGCGGGAGGCCGCCCTGGCGCGCGAGGTCCGCGAGCTGGATGCCGCGCGCGAAGCCCTGCAGGCGGGCCTGTCGACCTACGCCCCGCGCCTGCTCACCGGCTACGACACGCCGCACGGCCGCTGCTCGGAACCGCTGGAGATGCTCTCGGCGCTCTACAACGGCGAGCTCCGGCCGGTCCTGGCGCCGGTCGGCGACCTCGGGCGGCACATCCCCTACAAGCGCACCAGCTTCGGCGCCGAGGCGCTGGAGCAGAAGGGGGCCGGCGCGGAGAAGAGCTTCGCGGCCATCCTGTCGGTGAAGGAATACCCGCCCCACGCCCAGCCCGGCATGACCGACGCTCTGCTGCGGCTGCCCTATGAGATGGCGCTGTCGGAGAGCTTCGCCTTCGTGGACCGGCAGATCGGCGCCGAGCGGGTCGACCTGGCGCTGCGCCGCTTCCGCGCCGCGGACGACGACGCGCAGAGCCTCAAGCGCGGCCTGGTCGAGGCCAAGGACGACCTGGCCTCGGGCCGCTCGGCCATGGGCGAGCACAGCTTCGGCCTCCTGGTGCGCGCGCCCTCGCTGACGGAGCTGGACCGGGCGGCGGCGGACTGCGCCTCGGCCCTGGCCGACCTGGGCGCCGTGCCGGTCCGCGAGACCCTGACCCTGGAGCCTGCGTTCTGGGCGCAGTTCCCGGGCAACGAGGCCTATGCGGCGCGCCGGGCGTTGATCTCCACCGGCGCCTTCGCCGGCTTCGCCAGCCTGCACGGCTTCCCCATCGGCCAGCCGGACGGCAACCATTGGGGGCAGGCGGTCACCGTCTTCGAGACCACCTCGGCGACGCCCTATTTCTTCAACTTCCACCGCGGCGACCTGGGCAATTTCACCATCATCGGCCCGTCGGGCTCGGGCAAGACGGTGGTGCTGAACTTCCTGGCGGCGCAGGCGGCGCGGTTCGCGCCGCGCACGGTGTTCTTCGACAAGGACCGCGGCGCCGAGATCTTCCTGCGCGCGATCGGCGGCCACTACGCGGTGCTGCGTCCGGGGGAGTTCACCGGCTTCAACCCGCTGCAGAACGAGGGAACCCCGGCGGACCGGGCGTTCCTGCGCGCGCTGATCGCCCGCCTGGCGTGCAAGCCGGGCGAGCGGCCCTCGCCGGAGGAGGAGGCGATCATCGCCGCCGCGGTGGTGGC
>JAQGIJ010000536.1 GCA_028291285.1 Phenylobacterium sp.
CCACATGCCGATGCCCCGGATGACCAACACCGCCATGCTGGGCGGCGACACGCCGCGCGAGGAGATGATCGCCTCCACCAAGCGCGGCCTCTACTGCGCCAACTTCGGCGGCGGCCAGGTGGACATCACCAACGGCAAGTTCGTCTTCCAATGCACCGAGGCCTACCTGATCGAGGACGGCAAGGTGACCGCCCCGGTGAAGGGCGCGACCCTGATCGGCGACGGGCCCTCGGCGCTGACCCGGGTGACCATGATCGGCGACGACTTCGGCTTCGATCCCGGCATCGGCATGTGCGGCAAGGGCGGCCAGAGCGTCCCCGTCGGCGTCGGCCAGCCCTCGCTGAAGCTCACCGGCCTGACGGTCGGCGGCACCAGCCTCTGAGGCGAGAGGGGCGGTCCACGCCGCGCCAGCGGCGACAGGCCCGCCTCAGGCCGGGCGCTGCTCGGCCCGGATCGCCGCCGGGCTGACCGACTGGCGCTCGCCGTCGAGGGTGGGCGCGATCGGCTCCGGCTGGGCGTGGTTGGCCGCCTCGTTCACCCCGTGCGCCCAGTGCTTGATGAAGAAGCTGGCGACGATGAAGGCGACGCCGACGCCCATGCCCCAGAGACCCAGCAGGTTGAAGACGTGCAGCGCGGCGTGGAACGACGCCGCCCGGTCCAGCACCTGCCCGCCCACCGTCTCGCTGCCCGCCAGGCCGGCGATCGCGCCGGCGGCGTAGTTGGCGATGGCCGACGCCAGGAACCAGACCGCCATCATGAACGAGGCGATCGAGGCCACCGACAGCTTGGTGATCTCCGACAGCCCCACCGGCGAGAGGAACAGCTCGCCGGTGGTGTGCAGCAGGTAGAGCAGCGCCAGCAGCAGCAGCGGCACGCGGTAGCTGGCGTCCGCCAGGCCGGCCCCCCAGACCACCACCATGAAGCCCAGCCCCACCTGGATCAGCCCCAGGCCGAACTTCAGCGTCGGGTTGAGATCGCGGCCGCGCTTGGCCAGCCACGCCCAGGTGGCCGCGAAGATCGGCGCCAGGATCAGGATGAAGCCGGAGTTGAAGGATTGGGTCTGCGCCGCCGGCAGCCCCATCAGCTGCACGTTGCGCTCGGCGAACAGATTGAGCGAGGAGCCGGCCTGTTCGAACAGGGTGAAGAAGACGACGCTGCCCAGGATCAGCACCAGGGCCAGCGCCATCCGCTCGCGAGCCACCTTCTCGCAGCGCACGAACATGAACCAGAAGATGTAGGCCAGCGACAGCACCGTGGCCGCGATCAGGCCCATGCCGACCAGCTGGTTCTGCTGCACCAGGAACCACACCGGGATGACGCCCAGCGCGCCCAGCCCATAGATCAGCGTCTCCCGGTCGAGGGGGCCGGCCAGCTTCTGGCGCAGCACAGCCGGCGCCGGCGGCTCGCCCTTGCCGAGGAACGACTTGCGGCCCAGCACGAAGACCACCAGGCCCGCGGCCATCCCGACGCCGGCCAGGCCGAAGCCCGCCCACCAGCCGAGGCTCTGCCCCAGCAGGGCGCAGAGGATCGAGGCCCAGAAGGCCCCCAGGTTCACGCCGTAATAATAGAGGGTGAAGCCGGAATCCCGCCGCGGATCGCCCTGCGGGTAGAGCTGGCCCACCAGGGTCGACATGTTCGGCTTCAGGAAGCCCACCCCCATGATGATCAGCGAGACGGCGAGGTAGAAGGCGGCGAGGCCGGCCGGGTCCTTCTGGGTCTGCATGGCGTAGGCGCCGGCCGGCAGGACGGGAGGAAGCGGCGCGCTGGCCGGCAGCCCCTTGATCTGCAGGCCGCCCGCCGGCGCGGCGGCGTAGGCATAGCCCTGGCCGCCGATCATGATCCGGGTCTGGCGCGTATCCATCCGGCCCTCCGTGGAGATCGGATAGGTCTGGCCGGCGTAGGTGAGGGTCTGCCGGGCGGGATGGCCTTCGAAGGCCATGGTCAGGTGGCCGGCGGTGAGCAGGACCGCCCCGAAGATCACCGCCTTGCGCGTGCCCAGCCACCGGTCGGCGACCACCCCGCCCACCAGCGGCACCAGATAGACCAGCGAGGTGTAGGAGCCGTACTGCGCCGCCGCCGTCTTGTCGTCGAACAGCAGATGCTGGGTCAGGTAGAAAACCAGGATCCCGCGCATTCCATAGTAGGAGAAGCGCTCCCACATCTCGGCGAAGAAGGCGACGATCAGCCCGCGCGGGTGATTGCGCATCAGCTGGATGAGCACCGGGACGCCGGTCACCAGGGTGACCAGGACGCCGAGGAGGACGATGAGGTTCATGCGGGGCTGGGTTCCGGTTCTGGCGGCAAGTCGCGGCAAGGGCGCCTTTGCGCCGCCGCGGCGCGATTTTCGGGCAGGAAATCACGCGGCGCCGGGCGGCACAAGCAAGCCTGAGCCTCTAGCTGGCGTGTGGCCGCGACGCTGGGAGCCGGCCGGCCGCCTTCGGCGTTCACCAGTCCAAGGAGGAAACCCTCATGCTGACCCCCGGCCCTGACCATCCGATCACGCTCGAGCCCGCCCAGCGGCGGTGGCGCGCCTTCTTCAACAATCACGTGATCGCCGACACGGCCGACGCGCTGATCCTGCACGAGACCAGCCTGCCGCCGGTCGTCTACTTCCCGCGCCAGGACGTGGCCATGGAGTACATGGGCCGGACCGACCGCCACACCCACTGCCCCTACAAGGGCGATGCGAGCTACTACACCCTGACCATGGGCGGGCACGTGGCGGAGAACGTCGCCTGGTCCTACGAGGCGCCCTTCGATGCGGTGGACCTCATCGGCTCGCGGATCGCCTTCTACACCGACCGGGTGGAGGTCTACGACGTGGACGACGC
>JAQGIJ010000549.1 GCA_028291285.1 Phenylobacterium sp.
TGGAGGAGATGTTGACGATCGCCCCGCCGCGCTCGCGCATGTGCCGCGAGGCCGCCAGCGAGAGCGTCCAGACGCTGGTGAGGTTGAGCGCGACCATGTCGTTGAAGTCCTGGAGCGTCCAGGCGTCGAGGCTCTTGGCGCGGCTGCCGCCGGCGTTGTTCACCAGGATGTCCAGGCGGCCGTGCCCGGCGACCGCGGCCTCGATGAGACGCTCGTTGGCCGCCGCGTCCTTGACGTCCGTCGGCACGACGCTGGCGCGCCGGCCGAGGTCGCGCACCAAGCCGGCGGTGGCTTCAAGGGGCTGGGGCTTGCGGCCGGCGAGCACCAGATCACAGCCGTGCTCGGCCAGGAGCACCGCGGTCGCGCGGCCGATGCCGGTCCCGGCGCCGGTGACGACGGCGACCTTCCCCGTCAGATCCAGTGGATTTTCCATGTCGCCGGCGCCCCCCCCCATTCTTTGGAGAGATCATGACCCGGCGGGCGCCGTTCGCCTACGCTGGTTCGTAGTTCAGGATCGGCCCCAGCCAGCGCTCTGCGGTCACGAGATCCCAGCCCTTGCGGCGGGCGTAGTCCGCCACCTGGTCGCGCTCGATGCGGCCGACACCGAAGTAGTGGGCTTCCGGATGGGCGAAGTAGAGGCCCGAAACGGCGGCGGGCGGCGTCATGGCCAGGCTCTCGGTGAGCTCGAGGCCCGTGGCCCTGGTGGCGTCCAGCAGCCGGAACAGCGTGGTCTTCTCGGTGTGGTCGGGCTGGGCCGGATAGCCGGGCGCCGGACGGATGCCGCGGTACTGCTCGCTGATCAGCAGGTCGAGGTCGAAGGGCTCGTCCGGCGCATAGGCCCAGAGCTCGGTGCGCACGCGCCGGTGGAGGGCCTCGGCGAAGGCCTCCGCCAGCCGGTCGGCGATGGCGGTCGACAGGATCGCCGAATAGTCGTCGCCGGCGTCCCGGTAGCGCTTGGCGAGCTCCAGCTCACCGTGGCCGGCGGTCACGGCGAACCCGCCCACCCAGTCGGGCTTGGTCCCCACCGGCGCGACGAAGTCGGCGAGCGCCATGTTCCGCTGCTCGCCCGACTTCAGCATCTGCTGGCGAAGGGTGTGCAGGCGCGCGAGCTCGGTCTCGCGGCTTTCGTCGGCGTAGAGGACCACGTCGTCGCCGTCGGCGTTGGCGGGCCAGAAGCCGACCACCCCGCGGGCCTCCAGCAGGCCCTCCTGGATGATCTTCGCCAGCATGTCCTGCGCGTCCGCATAGAGGTCGCGCGCGGCCTCGCCGACCACATCGTCGTCGAGGATCTGCGGGAAGCGGCCGACCAGCTCCCAGCTGGCGAAGAAGGGCGTCCAGTCGATGTGCCGGGCGAGCTCCGCCAGGTCATAGGGCGCGAAGGTGCGCGCGCCGGTGAAGCCGGGCTTCGGCGGATCGTAGGTGGTCCAGTCCGGGGTGAAGGCGTTGTTGCGGGCCTCGGCGAGGGTGGCGCGGGCGCGGTTCCCCTGCCCGCGGGCGAACTGCACGCGGACCTTCTCGTAGTCGGCGGCGGTCGCCGCCTGAAACCGCTCCCGCTCGGTGGGCGAGAGCAGGTTGGAGACCACGCCCACGGCGCGGCTGGCGTCGAGGACGTAGGTGGTGGAGCCGTCGTACTTGGGCGCGATCTTCACCGCCGTGTGGGTCTTCGAGGTGGTGGCGCCGCCGATCAGCAGGGGGATCTTGAACCCGCGGCGCTGCATCTCGCCGGCGACGAAGGCCATCTCGTCGAGCGAGGGCGTGATCAGGCCGGAAAGGCCGACGATGTCGACCTTCTGCTTCTCGGCCTCGTCCAGGATGCGGTCGGCCGGGACCATGACGCCCAGGTCGATGACCTCGTAGTTGTTGCACTGCAGGACCACGCCGACGATGTTCTTGCCGATGTCGTGGACGTCGCCCTTGACGGTGGCCATCAGGATCCGGCCCGCCTGCTCGCGCGGCTTGCCCTCCTTCTCGGCTTCCATGAAGGGCATCAGATAGGCCACCGCCTGCTTCATCACCCGCGCCGACTTGACCACCTGGGGCAGGAACATCTTGCCCGCGCCGAACAGGTCGCCGACGACGTTCATCCCCGCCATCAGCGGGCCTTCGATGACGTGCAGCGGGCGCACGGCGGCCGCCCGCGCCTCCTCCGTATCGACCTCGATGAAGTCGGTGACGCCGTGGACCAGGGCGTGGCTGATCCGGGCCTCGACAGGCTGCTCGCGCCAAGTCAGGTCCGGCCCCTTGGCCTCGCTCTTGCCGCCCTTGTACTTCGGCGCCAGTTCCACCAGCCGTTCGGTGTTGGAGATGTTCGTCCGCTGCGGCCGGTTGAGGATCACGTCCTCGACGGCCTCGCGCAGCTCCTGCGGGATGTTGTCGTAGACCGGCAGGTCGCCCGCGTTGACGATGCCCATGTCCATGCCCGCCGCGATCGCGTGGTACAGAAAGACCGAGTGGATCGCCCGGCGCACCGGCTCGTTGCCGCGGAACGAGAAGCTGACGTTGGAGACCCCGCCGGAGATGCGGGCGTGCGGGCACTCCGCCTTGATCCGCCGCGTCGCCTCGATGAAGTCGACCGCGTAGTTGTCGTGCTCCTCGATCCCCGTCGCCACGGCGAAGATGTTGGGATCGAAGATGATGTCCTCGGGCGGGAAGCCCACCTCTTCCGTCAGGATCTTGTAGGCCCGCCGGCAGATCTCGACCTTGCGGTCGGCGGTGTCGGCCTGGCCCGCCTCGTCGAAGGCCATGACCACCACGGCCGCGCCGTAGCGCAGGCAGGCCTTGGCCTGCTCGACGAACTTGGCCTCGCCTTCCTTCATGCTGATCGAGTTGACGATCGACTTGCCTTGAACGCACTTCAGCCCGGCCTCGATCACCTCCCACTTGGACGAGTCGATCATCACCGGCACACGGGCGATGTCGGGCTCGGCGGCGACCAGGTTGAGGAAGGTGCGCATGGCCGCCACGGAGTCGAGCAGGCCCTCGTCCATGTTGACGTCGATGACCTGCGCCCCGGCCTCCACCTGCTGGCGCGCCACCGAGAGCGCCTCGGGATAGTTCCCCTCGGCGACCAGCTTGCGGAATTTGGCCGAGCCGGTGACGTTGGTCCGCTCGCCGACGTTGATGAAGATGGGTCGCATCTGACTTTCAGAACCTGAGTGTCATCCCGGTTTCGCGAAGCGAAAACCGGGACCCATGAACACCGTGGAAGGGGAATAGAGCAGCCGAACCGCCGCGTGAACGCCGGAAAGCCCGGTGTTCATGGGTCCCGGACAAGCGCTGCGCGCTTTCCGGGATGACAAACGGCGGGGCTAGGCAAGCTCGAACGGCTCCAGGCCCGCCAGTCGCATCGCTTTCGGCCGCTCGGGGATCTGCCGCGGCGTCATCCCGCGCACCTCGTCGGCCACGTGGCGGATGTGGTCCGGCGTGGTGCCGCAGCAGCCGCCCAGGATGTTGACGAGGCCGGACTTCGCCCACTCGTGCAGCTGGTGGCCGGTCTGGTCGGGGGTCTCGTCGTACTCGCCGAAGGCGTTCGGCAGGCCGGCGTTCGGATATGCCGAGACCAGGGTGTCCGCCACGCGGGCGAGATCGGCGATGTGCGGCCGCATCAGCTCGGCGCCGAGCGCGCAATTGAGGCCCACGGCGAAGGGCCTGGCGTGCTTCACCGAGTTCCAGAAAGCCTCGACCGTCTGGCCCGAGAGAGTGCGGCCGGAGCGGTCGGTGATGGTGCCGGAGATCCAGATGGGCAGCGGCTCGTAGCCCTGGTCCTCGAGGTCCATGACCGCCTTGATCGCCGCCTTGCAGTTGAGCGTGTCGGTGATGGTCTCGATCAGGAAGAGGTCCACCCCGCCCTCGTGCAGCGCCTTCACCTGCTCGACATAGGCGGCATAGACCTGCTCGAAGGTGACCTTACGCGCGCCGGGATCGTTCACGTCGGAGGACATGGAGAGCATCACCGGCAGCGGACCGATTGAGCCCGCCAGGAAGCGCGGCTTTTCCGGCTCCTTCGCGGTCCAGCGGTCGGCGACCTCGCGCCCGAGGCGGGCGCCTTCGAGGTTGATGTCGCGCACGGCGCTTTCCAGCCCGTACTCCGCCTGGCCGATGGAGGTGGCCGAGAAGGTGTTGGTCTCGCTGATGTCCGCGCCGGCGGCGAAATACTGGTCGTGCAGCTCGGCGATGACGTCCGGCCGGGTGATGCAGAGGAGGTCGTTGTCGCCCTTCAGCTGGCCCGGATGGTCCTTGAAGCGATCGCCGCGGTAGTCGGCTTCGGCCAGGCCGCGCTTCTGGATCATCACGCCCCAGGAGCCGTCCAGCACCAGCACCCGTTCCTTGGCCGCGGCCTTCAGCGCCGCGATGCGTTCCTGTCTGGTCATGCCGCAGCCTCCTCCGCCGTGCTTTTAGAATTGGGGGCCTCCGGTTCGCGCACGCCAAGCACCCGGCAGATGGCGTAGGTGAGCTCGGCGCGGTTGAGCGTGTAGAAGTGGAAGTCCGAGAAGCCCTCCTCGGCGAGCTTGGCGCACATCTCGGTGGCCACCGAGGCGGCGATCAACCGGCGGGTCTCGGGATCCCTGTCGAGGCCTTCGAACAGGTTGGCGAGCCAGCCGGGCACGGCGATGCCGATCGGCCCGGCCATCTTCTTCAGGCCCTTGAAGTTGGTCACCGGCATGATCCCCGGCGAGATCGGGATGGTGACGCCGGCCTTGCGGACCTTCTCCATGAACCGCAGGAAGCCATCGATGTCGAAGAAGAACTGGGTGATGGCGCGCGTGGCGCCGGAGTCGACCTTGGCCTTCAGGACGTCGATGTCGTGCTCCAGCGACGGGCTCTCCGGGTGCACCTGCGGATAGAGTCCGACGCTCACCTCGAACGGCGCGACGGCGCGGATCGCCTGGGCGAGCTCGGTGGCGTTGTTGTAGCCGTCCGGACGGGGCGTGTAGCGGCCGCCGATCTGGCCGGGCGGATCGCCGCGCAGCGCCACGATGTGGCGCACGCCGGCCTCCCAGTAGTCGCGGATCACCTCGTCCACCTCGGCCTGCGAGGCGTCGACGCAGGTGAGGTGGGCGGCTGGGCTCAGCGAGGTCTCGCGCAGCATGCGCAGCACGGTGCGATGGGTGCGGTCGCGGGTGGACCCGCCCGCGCCGTAGGTCACGGAGACGAAGGAGGGGCTCAGCGGCTCGAGCCGGCGGATCACCTCCCACAGGGCCTCCTCGGCCTCAGGCGTCTTGGGCGGCGAAAACTCGAAGGAGACGGTCGGGCGCGGCCGCCCGCCGACGCCGGCGCGGGCCACAGGACCGAGTGCGGACTTCTGCCGGCTCATGCGGCGCTCCTCTGGCGCTGGCGGCCGCGCTCGGCGGTCCAGATCTTCACGGTGAGGCCTTCCTTCTGGGCGGGCTTGAGCGCGCTCGACTGAACCACGGGGAAACCGGCGTCGGCCAGCCAGCGCTTCATCTCGGCCTCGGAAAAGCCGAGGCGGCGGTGCTGGTGCTGTTCGCGCAGGAACTCAAGCGCGTGGGGCGCGAAGTCGACGATGATCAGCTTGCCGGCGTCGCTGACGATCCGGCCGGCCTCGCGCACGGCGGTGGCGGGGTCGGCGAGGTAGTGCAGCACCTGGTGGACGACCACCAGGTCGGCGCTGGCGTCGGGCAGGCGCGTGCCGAAGATGTCGCCGTGGCGCAGCTCGCAGCGGGTCAGCCCCGCCTCGGCCACATGGTTGCGGGCGATGTTCAGCATCTGCTGCGACAGGTCCAGGCCCAGCGCCTGCTCCACGCGTGGGCCGAACAGCGTCAGCATCCGCCCTGTGCCGGAGCCCAGGTCGACCAGCCGCTTGAAGGGGCCGGGACCGGCGGCGGCGAGGATCGCCTGCTCCACGTCCGTCTCGGCCACATAGAGCGAGCGGATCTCGTCCCAGTGGGCGGCGTTGCGGGCGAAGTATTCGGCGGCATCGGCGGCGCGCTCCGAGCGCACCTGGCTGAGCTGGTGCGCGTCGCGCGCCAGCCCCAGATCGGCGGGGTCGATGCGGGCGAGCGTCTCGGCCACCAGCTCGGCGGCCGGCCCGCCGGCGGTGAGCCGGTAGAAGACCCAGGCCCCGTCGGGAAACCGCTCGACGAGGCCCGCCTCCGCGAGCAGTTTCAGATGGCGAGAGACGCGCGGTTGGCTCTGGTCGAGCACGCGGCAGAGCTCCAGGACCGCCAGCTCCTCGCGCGCCAGCAGCGCCAGGATGCGCAGGCGCGTCGGCTCGCCCGCCGCGCGCAGCATGTCAACAGCCTGGCCCGCCGAGAGCTTCATGGACCATATAAGGATATCCTTATGTCTTTAAGTCAAGAGCGGGGCCGCCTTCCCTCCCGCTCGTCCCCCGAAAGGGGACGTGACCGGTTCTACTAATGGCTACGCCGCGACCGGGCTCGCCAGCGGCTGACCGGTCATGAACAGCCGCACGTTCTCCACGGCCAAGGCGATCATCCGCGGGATGGTCTCCAGGGTGCCGCCGGCGGTGTGCGGGGTGAGCACGGTGTTGGGGACGTCGCGCCAGCGCTCCACCGGCGTCGGCTCCTGCTCGAAGACGTCGAGGGCGGCGCGGCCGAGGCGGCCCTCCTTCAGCGCCGCGATCAGCGCGTCCTCGTCGATGACCGAGCCACGGGCGACGTTGACGATCAGGCCGCGCTTGCCCACCGCGTCGATCACCTCACGCGAGATCAGCCCGCGGTTCGTCTCGTCCGCCCGGCAGGCGACCAGCAGGATGTCGCTGTCCTGCGCGAGCTTCAGCAGGCTCTCGGCCCGCGGCCAGGCGGCGGGCTTGTCGCGCGGGTTCCACCAGGCGACTTCCATGCCGAAGGCCTCGGCACGGTGGGCGGCGGCCTGGCCGATGGCGCCCAGGCCCACGATACCCAGCTTGCGGCCCTTCAGGCCCGGCCGGATGGGCGTGCGCTGCGTCTCCCGCCAGCCGCCGGAGCGGATCAGCTGGTCGCCCATGACGATGTTGCGCCAGGCGGCGATCATCAGGCCGATGGCGTGGTCGGCGACGTCGTCCGCGTTCAGCCCCGGGGCGTGGGTGACTTCGATGCCGTGCGCGCGGCACCAGGGCACGTCCACCCCGTCGTAGCCGACGCTGACGCAGGCGACGAGGCCGAGGTTCGGCAGGCTTTCGAGGAAGGGCGGATCGAGTGGGATCTCGCCGGCGTGGACGATGGCGCGCACCTGCGGCCGCTGCGCCTCAGTGAGCTCCCAGCGCTTGTGGATGGGCCAGCCTTCCTCTTCGAGCAACGGCTCCATGCGGAACAGCATCGGGTGCGACAGCATCACAGCGGCGTCTTCGGCCTTGGCCATCGGGATCCTCCGGTCGTTATTTCCACCGGTATAGCCCGTGAGCTCGCCGTTGCGCGAGCGTGGCGCGCTTAGGCCTGCGGCTGGGATCCCTGACCCATGCCGGGGCTCCGGCGCGCCCCGTCATGGCGGCCTTCGGCGAACTCCTCGATCATCTTGGCGCAGAAGGCCGGCAGGTCGTCGGGCCTGCGCGAGGTGACGAGGCCGTCGTCGACCACCACCTGCTCATCGACCCAGTCGGCGCCGGCGTTGATCAGGTCGATCTGCAGCGACGGCCAGGAGGTCATTCGCTTGCCGGAGACGCCGCCCGCATTGATCAGCGTCCAGGGCCCGTGGCAGATCGCGGCGATCGGCTTGTCGGCCTTCACGAAGGCGCGGATGAAGTCGATGGCCTGGGGCACGAGGCGCAGCTGGTCCGGGTTGATCACGCCGCCCGGCAGCACGAGGGCGTCGAAGTCCTCCGGGCGCGCCTGGGCGAGCTCGCGGTCGACGCGGACCATGTCGCCCTTGTCGAGGTGGTTCCAGCCCTGGATCTGGCCGCCCTTTGGGGCGACGACCAGGACGTTGGCGCCGGCGTCACGCAGCGCCTCGACCGGCTTCATGAGCTCCACCTGCTCGAAACCGTCGGTGGCGAGAACGGCCACCGTCTTGCCCTGCAGCCTCTGATTGGCCATGGCGGGTCTCCTTCGATTTTGGGGATGGCGGTCTTGAGTCTCGGCCGGACAACCGCAGGCGCGTCGCGGAGGTTCCGAAATCGCAAGGCGGGCGGGGCGGCGACCCAATCTCGCCAAAGTCTCCCGGGTAGATTGCGGCTCCCCCAACCGACGCTTGTCCAAGGGAGCTTCCGACCATGAGCACGACCGAGACCACCTATCCCGTGGTGCAGATCGGCGTCTTCGCCGCACAGGATGGATGGCTGCTCACGCACCCCGATGTGCAGAGCCGCTTCGAGGACCGCGACGAGGCCATGGCCGCGGCCCGGCGCCTGGCGCATTTGGAAAGCTGGCGCGGCCGTCAGGTCGACATGCTCGTCCAGGAACACCGCAATGCTGCGCTGGCGTCGGTAGACCCGCGTCTTTAGAGCCGCGAGCGCAAGCCGCTGCAGGAAGCCGGAGCCTAAGAGGCCGGTCCAAGGTCCAGGTCGCGGCGACCTGGACCGCGCAAGCGCTAGGACGGATGGGCGGTCTTGTACGCCTTGACGGCCGCGTTGAACGCCGCGCCCACCTGCTCCTTGTCCTTCTGGTTGGCGGCGATGGCCGCGTCGGCCGCCTTCGGCACACCACCGTCGAGCTTGGTCTTGGCCTTCTTGGCCGCATCGCGTTGCGCCGCCAGGTCGGCGATGACGCAGGACTGATAGGTGTCCGACGCGGTGATGAAGGCGCTGACGCCGTTCTTCGCCGCGACGAGCTGTTCCATGGTGGCGGTGGCGCCGTCCGTCGGCGCAGGCGGGGTCGGCCGCTCGCAGGCGGCCAACGCCAGGGCGGGCGCCGCGAGCGAGAGCGCGGCGGCGAGCGCCAGGGACGCGAACTTCATAGGTCTTCCTCCTTTGTTGGCGGCACAGAAGCACAGACCTGGCCGCAGGGGGAAGTGCGGGATGCAGACCGGCGTTCTCGGCAGGGCGCCCTTGCGTGACGTCCGTGCGCGCCGAGCGCCTGCGCGCTCTCGCCAACCGTCGGTCGACTCGGTACGGAGGAAGTCAAAGTCTCAAGAACACGGGAGGCGACCATGTCCTACCTAGCCGACCAGATCACCCAGGTGCTGGCGCTCGATCCCGCCCGCCCGGCGATCCTGTTCAAGGACGAGGTCTGGAGCTGGGGCGACATCGGCGGGCTGGCGCAGGGGCTGAAGGCGAAGCTGGACGCGCTCGGCCTGAAGGACGCCGACTGCGTGGGCATCCTGCTGCGCACCCGGCCGCCGCAATACTCCGCCATCCTGGGCGTCATCATGGGCGAGCGGTGCGTGCTGACGCTGAACTCGCTGATGCCCGACGACAAGCTGGGCGACGACATCCTCGAGATGCGCCCCTCCGTGGTCGCGGGCGACGCCGACGACTGGGCGCGGCCCGGCGTGGTCGAGGCCGTGCGCAAGCTGGGCGCGGCCGGCATCCTGATCAGCAACGACCACGCGAACCCGGTCTCCATGGTTCCCGGCCTGGAGACGATCGGCGCCGGGCCTTTCATCGAGGCCAAGCCCGGCACGGCGGTTCTCATGCTGACCTCGGGCACGACCGGCAAACCCAAGCGCGCGCCGCTCGCCTACCGGCAGCTGGAGCTGAACATCAAGCGGGCCGCGCGGGCCGACAAGGCCTGGAAGGAGACCGACCCGCCCAAGCTGCATGACGACCGGAGCATGCTGTTCACGCCGCTGGTGCACATCAGCGGCATGTACTTCGTGATCAGCAACGTGATCGGCGGGCGCACGGTCCGGCTGCTCGAAAGGTTCAACGTCGAGGAGTGGCGCAAGGCGATCGTGGAGATCCAGCCGAAGATGGCCGGCGGTCCGCCCACGGCGCTGAAGATGATCCTGGAAGCCAATGTGCCGAAGGAGGACCTCTCCAGCCTGGTGGCGCTCACCAGCGGCACCGCCGGAATCTCGCCGGACATCGTCGACGAGTTCGTGCGCCGCTACGGCCTGCCGGTGCTGGCGACCTATGGGGCGACGGAGTTCGCCGGCGCGGTGGCCGGCTGGTCGCTGGCCAACTTCCACAAGTACTGGGCCACCAAGCGCGGCGCGGCCGGACGGATGCACCCGGGCGTCCAGGCCCGCACGGTCGATCCCGAGACCGGCGAGCCGCAACCTCCCGGCAAACCCGGCGTGCTGGAGCTGAAGAGCGAGGTGATCGGCGGCGGTGCGGACTGGGTGCGCACCAGCGACCTGGCGATCGTCGACGAGGACCACTTCCTGTTCATCCTCGGCCGCAACGACAACGCCATCATCCGCGGCGGCTTCAAGGTGATGCCCGACCAGGTGGTGAAGGCCCTCGAGGCGCATCCGGCGATCAAGGAAGCCAGCGTGGTGGGCCTGCCCGACCCGCGCCTGGGCGCCGTGCCCGTCGCGGCCTATGTGCTGGAGGAGGGCGCCGAGAACCCCGGCGAGGCGGAGCTCTCGACCTTCCTGCGCGAGACGCTGATGCCCTACCAGGTGCCGGTGAAGTTCCGCGCGGTGCCCGAGCTGCCGCGCACGCCCTCGCTGAAGGTGGCCATGCCGGCGGTGCGCGCGCTCTTCGAGGCCGAGGCCCAGCCGCAGAGCTAAGCAGAGCTGGGCCGGCCTAGTCGGCCAGGCCGTCCGGCACGATCTCGATCGGAGCGCTGAGCTCCGGCGAGAGGCTGGGGATCAGCGCCTCCGGCTCGAAGGCGCCGGCGGGCAGCCGCCGAACCGCCACGCCGCGGGCTTCGAGGTCGGCGAAGGTGGCCTCGAGATCATAGGCGGCGATGGTGATCGCCCAGGGCCCCTCCCCCTGGTCGGTGAGGGTGCGGCCAGCGAGCGAGTCCGGATCGGTGGGCTGGACCAGCCTCAGCGCCGCGCCGTGCGCGTGGTTGGCCGCCATGGTGGCGAAGCGGTAGCCGCGGGAGGGCTCGTCGCGGACCGGGCGCGCCGGCGTCCAGCCGAAGACGTCCTCCAGCTTGCGCAGCTTCGCGTCGAGGTCGGCGACCAGGAAGGCGCGCCGGCGGATGCGCCGGAACCCCGTCGCCCCAGGCCGCGGCTCGTCGTGCGGCCGTTCGAACAGCTTGGGTCCGAAAGCCGAGGAGTTCGACGGGATGAACTCGAAGACGAAGCCGCCGTCGGCGTCAGGATCGTAGTCGCCGAGATCGCCCGGCGGCGAGCCCATCCACAGCCGGTCGAAGGGCACCTGCTCGGTCTTGGGCTGGAACCAGTGGCGCACGCCCTGACGGCGCACGCGCTCGGCGAGCGCCTCGATGGCCGGGGTGGCCACCACCGTGGCGTGGGTCCGGATCCGGCGCGGCGCCTGGCGCCGATAGACCGCAGGACCGTCGCCGACGGTTCCGATAGGAGCGATGAGCTCCAAGCGGGTGGGCGCGGCGGCGAAGGCCTTGTTGACCAGGGCGAAGACCACGTCCCAGCCGTTCTCGTGGTAGCGCACGTGGGCGGCGGGACCGGGCTGCGGGAGCCCGAGCCTCGCCACCAGCTCGACGGTGGCCGCCTGGGCGTCCGGCACGCACAGGTCGGCGGAGAACAGGAAATCGCAGATCGACATGGCGGCCCTCCCCGGCCTTTTGCGGGATCGTACGGGCGTAAAGGCCCGGCGGCTAGCGGGCAGCTTCGGCGAGGTCCAGGGCGACGACCCCGTTCTCGAAGGTGAGCGGGGCGGCAAGGAGGGCGCGGAAGGCCTTGTAGCCGGCCTCGCCTGGGCGGAAGGCGTGCAGGAAGATGTGGCGGCGGCCGTCCGGCCCGACGGCGACCGAGGGGTGCCCCGGTCCCCACCAGTCCGGCGTGGAGCTCAGGAACACGTCCGAGGACTTGCGGTAGGGCCCCTGGGGCGCATCGGCGACCGCAGCGCCGATGCCGTAGTGGGCGGTGGAGAAGTCATTGCCGGCATAGAGCAGGAAATAGCGGCCGGCGTGCTCGCTGATCCAGACGCCTTCGATGAGGTGGCCCTCCCAGGGCAGGTCGTTCTGCAGGATGACGAAGGGCTCGCCGATCAGCTGGCGGGCGTCGGGCGTGAGCCGCCGGGCGTAGATGCGGGTGCGAAGCGCGCCCAGCGCCTCGTCGATGAGGCCGCGCTCGGCGGGAGCGGCTGTGGCGCACAGCGCGGCCAGCCGGGCCTCGAAGCCCGAAAGGTCGTCGGCCGCGGCCTCGATCAGCAGCTGCAGGGCGAAGAACTGCACCATCGGCTCCTGGTCGGCGATCCAGGGCCAGAGCGTCAGGGTGAAGGCCGCGGTGCGGCGATCCGGCTCGGTCTGGAACACCTGGCTCACGAGCTCGGCACGGCGATGCAGCAGCTGGGCGAGCCGCCGCGGCCAGACGCCGTTGTCGTCCTTCTTCCAGATCAGCCACGGCGCGCCCTGCGCGTCGACGAGGATGTGCGGATCAATCACCCCGCCGGTGACGAGGGGCGCCGGGTCGGCGACGAACGGGCCGTCCGGCGAGGCGCCGCGGGCCAGGCCCACAGCCAGCGAACCGTCGTGCTGGCGGGCGCTGAAGCAGACCAGCCACTCCTCGCCCACCCGGTGCAGCTCCGGCGCCCAGAAGTCTGCGAGCCCGGGCCCGGTGAGCGTCCAGGCCGGCGCGGCGCCCTCCGGGAAGACGAACCCCGCGAGACGCCAGCTCGCGAGGTCGGGCGAGGCGAGGATCGGGAAGGCGTCCGGCGCGTCGTTGGAGGTGACGAGCAGGCGGTTGTCGCCGGCGGCGAGCCGGACCACGCAGGGGTCGCCATAGCCGTAGAGGATCCTCGGCGAGACCGGTTCGGTGAGGATGGGCTTCAGCGGCGGGCCGTGGCCGGCCGGCGGCGCCTGGCGCGCGTGCGGCGCGCGCAGCCCGAAGTCCCGCGACAGCGCCTCGAAGAGATCCAGGAAGGCCGGCTGGTCGAGCGCCGGCAGCGGGTAGGCCCGCGCGGGCCGGCCGGGCTCCTCGACGCTCAGCCTGAGCGGCGGCCCCGGATCGAGCCGGAGGCGAAAGGCGGCGGGCGCGCCGGGCGGCGCCTGCAGGTCGAGTGACGGCATGCCGGCCAAACGCGCAGCCGCGCGTTCAGGACGCCAGCGCCGGGGCCTCGGCGGCGAGCCTGGCCGCCAGGATCGGCGCCAGCTCCGACTTGCGGATCTTGCCCGAGCCGGTGACTGGGAACTCCTCCGCCGCCAAGGCGAAGATGCGCTTGGGCACCTTGAACGAGGAGAGCTGCTCGCGCAGCGCCTGGCGGATCGCCGCCTCGTCGAAGGTCTCCCCGGCGCGCAGCTGGACCGCGGCGGCGAGCAGGGGCGCGCCGGCAGGGCTCGTGACCGGCACAACCGCCGAGCGCTCCACCGTGGGCAGCTGGTTGAGGCAGAGCTCGACCTCGAGCGGCGCGACGTTGGCGCCGCTGATCTTGATCATCTCGCCCATGCGGTTGGAAAAGAGGATGTCCCCGTCCTCGTCGCGCGCGGCGAGGTCGCCGGTGCGGTAGAAGCCGTCGGCGGTGAAGGTCTCCTCCCGCTCCATCTTGTAGAGCCCCTGCATCAGCGAGTAGCCGCCGGCCCAGATCTCGCCCACCTCGCCCACGGGCACGTCACGACCGGTCTCCGGATCGACGTAGCGCAGGATGACGCCGGGCATGGGCCGGCCGCAGCGGTTGGCCTTGCCGGGCGCCAGCAGCTGGCCCCTGGGCAGGCTGGTGTGCGCGCTGATCGTCTCGGTCATGCCGTACGAGCGCGCGATCAGCTCCTCCCGCAGGTGTTCGGCCACCGGCGTGCGCGCCGCCCGCCGCGCGTTCAGGAAATGCGCCCCGGCCGCATCCCGCTGGCCGATCGCCGAGATGTCGTTGCTGAGGCGGAAGATGTCGTAGCCCTTGTCCTTCAAGACCGGGGCGGCGCGCAGGCGCTTGAACAGGGCGTCATCGCCGCAGACGGCGGTCGCCCCTTCGGTCTCGATCATCTGCAGCGCGAACTCGGGCGTGACGACCTCGGCGGGCGTCAGCATGCAGCAGCCCTGGTGGACGCTGTGGAACAGGACCGCGGCGAGGCCCGCGATCCAGAAGAAAGGCCGGTTGCAGATGAACCGCTCGCCGGGCTCGATCCCCCAGTAGTCGTGCGCCTTCTGCCAGCTGTGGCGGATCACCGGGCCATGGCTGTGAACCACGCCTTTCGGATGCGCCATCGAGCCGGAGGTGTGGATCATACAGAGCAGGTCGGCGGGGACGACGTTGCTCTCCACGGCCGCCAGAAAGGCGTCGTCGATCTCCGTCCGGGCGTCGGCAGCGGCGTGCAGCGTCGCCAGCGCCGGCTCGGCCCAGTCGCGATCGCCGGCGCCGTAGACCAGGATCGCGCGCAGATAGGGCGCCTCCGGCAGCGCCAGGGCGCCGGCTGTCTGGCCAACGAGCGTGGGGAAGGCGGTCTCCAGGCGGGCCAAGTAGTCGTGGCCCAGGAAGCGGTCGCCGATCAGCAGCAGCTGGATGTCGGCGTGGTTCAGGACCCAGCGCAGCTCGGGCGCCTGGTAGAGGGTGCTGAGCGGACAGGCGATCGCCCCGATCCGCGCCGCCGCCATAAAGGCCACGGTGAAGTCGGGCGTGTTGTGCATCAGGATGCCGATGCGCGCGCCCTTGCCGATCCCGCGCGCCAGCAGTCCCTTGGCCAGCCGCGCCGAGCGACGCTCGAGCCCAGCGAAGGTGAGCCGGTCTTCGCCGCAGACGTGAAGCTCGCGCTCGCCATAGGCCTGGACCACGTGCCGGAGCATCACCGGTATGGTCGGCGTGTACGGTGGGAAGTTGGGCTGGCGCTCGGCCTCGGCGGCGACCATCGGGCGGGACCTCACTCCTCAACGCGCGGAACGGCCCCATGTCTTTAGGCTGTCAGGGCGGAGATGGGAAAGGGCCGGGTGAAGCGGGGGCGCGCCCCTCCCTCTACGCACGCCCGGCGATGAGCGGCAGCTGGCGGGTTTCCGCGTTGCAGCGCGAAACAAACGGCTGAGCTGCGGGTTCTACACTTTGCCGTGAGAACCGGCGTTACATCAGGGAGACGCAAGATGAAGACGATCATGATGGCCGCGGGCGCGGCGGCCATGGTGCTGGCCGCCGGTGCGGC
>JAQGIJ010000580.1 GCA_028291285.1 Phenylobacterium sp.
GCAAGCCGGTGGTCATGTGCGTGTCCTTGAAGCTTGAGGGGTGGACGCCGCGCTACGGCAGCAGCGGGCCGGAGTTGGCCGGGTCGGAGTAGTCGAGCGACGAGGCCCAGGAGGCGGAGCCGTGCGCGGGGACCGCGATCTGCGAGCCGTCGGCGAGGATGGCGAACGGCGTGCTGTCGATGGTCAGCACCGGGTACTCGCGCCGGACCTCGCGGCGCAGCGTGACGGTGAGGTCGGAGCGCTGGAGCCAGACGTTCTTGATCAGCTCCGGCGCCTTGGAGAGGCCCCCGACAGAGGTCAGGCCCATGCCGGCCAGGAACAGCGCCTCGCGGTTCTGGGCCAGCGCCAGGCCGTCCCTGAGCCGGCCGCCGTTGGCCTGACAGGCCGGGCCGTAGAAGCTGCACAGGAGCTCGAGGGTCTCGTGGCGGATGATCACCAGGGCCCCGGACCCGGCGTTGCCGTTCGGGTCGTAGGTCTGGGCGGTGTAGGTGTCGGCCGGGCGGCTCACGATGCCCACCGAGACCCAGTTGACCCCTGCGGCCGGGATCACGGGCGGCTCAGGCTGCCAGCGCGGCCGCACCGCGGCGTCGCGGTCCAGGCCGGTGATGCCCGCCACCAGGTCGCCCATGAAGTCGTCGAGCGCGTCGTCCTCGAGCGGCGGGGCGATGCCGCTGTCGGGGAGGAGGTAGCCCCCGCTCGCGCTGGTGTTGGCGGGCATCAGCTCGCCGCCACGTCGATCAGGTCCTGCGAGGAGCAGTCGGCCTGGATGAAGCCCCGGCCGTATCGGCTGAAGTCCTGCACCTTGTTCACGACGAACCGGTCGCCGCCCCAGACGATGATGTCGGGCTGGAAGACGAGGCCGGTCGCCGGATCCTTGCTCGCGCTCCGCAGCCGGAACGGGGTGTGCACCTGGATCAGGCGCGGAAGGTTCTGCTGGTCCGGTCCGCGCTGGATCGGGGCGTCGCTCTGGGCCAGGACCACGCCGACGGGCGCCGGGGTGATGGTGGTCTCCGTGGTGGTCGCCCTGCCCCTGACCAGCGTCTGGAGCCGGCGGATCACCGTCAGGACCTCGCAGAGATCCGGGTCGAGCAGGACGTCAGATACGTCGAGGGCGGGCATGGCGGACCCCCTACGGTCGGATGACGAAGGTGACCGCTCGGCGCAATTGCCCAGTATCGATCAGCGGGCTCTCGCCGGTGCGGCCGCGAGCCTTGCGGGCCTGCAGCGTCCGCGGGCTGAGCGGGATGAAGGGCCCGGCCGTGATCTTCGCCTGCACCGCGCTCTGGGCGATCAGGCCGACGGCCATGTGCGCCTGGTGCATGGCGTCGGTGGAACCGTCAAGGGATAGCTTGGCCGCGGCCTTGTAGCGCGCCGTCACCGCCTCGCTGGCGTTCTGCACGCCCGGCACGAGGAACGGCCTGGCCGGGATGTTCTGCGCCGGCGAGCCGGTCTCCATCAGGTAGCCGATGGCTGCGTTGGAGAGCGGCTTCGGGTCTTCCGGATCGGGCTTGCGCTCGGCGTTCTCGTCGGGGATGCCGACCAGCACCTGCTGTTTCGTCAGCGCCCGGATGGAGGCCAGCACGTCCCTGGTGCGGTCCTTGGTGACCTTCAGGCGGTTCAAAGCTGAAGGCCGCCGGCGCCCATCATCTCGGCGTACTGGTGGAAGCGGACGCCATAGTCGGTGGCGTTCCAGTTCCCCGCGCCGTCGAGCGTCGTGGCGCCGGTGTCGTAGGAGGCGCTCACCTTGTCGACGGATTTCGCAGACAGCACCGTGGCCGACTGTCCTGGCGTGCCGCCGACGGCCGCCACCGCGGCGCTGCGGGCCGCCTGGGTGAGGTTATGGGCGGTGAAGAGCTGCAGGCCGAGGTCGGTCAGCACGCCCCACGCGGAGGGGCTGACCATGTTCGCCGCGATCCCGAGCCAGAACGTCACCTGGGCGTCGGGATAGGTGGTCGTGCTGGCGAACTCGGGGAAGTTCTGCCGGAAGGTCGCGGCGTCCATGGGCGGCCTCCTTCAGATGGGATCAGGCCTCGGCGACGGTTTCGGGGGCCGCAGCCTCTTCCTCGGCGGTCACGTCTTCGGCCGCAGGCTCCTCGGCAGGCGCTTCGGCCGGTTGCTGGACGGGTTCCTGGGCTTCCGGCTCGCTTGCGGCCTCGCCCGCGAGCCCGGCCGGCGCCGTTTCGGCTTTGGGCGTCCTGGCGCGGCGCTGCTTCTTGTCCGACGGCGGAACGGTCGCAGCCCCCTCGCCCGAACCGCCAAGGATCGTGTCGTCGCCCATCTCGGCCACCGGCTCCGCCACGAGGTGCTCGCGGGTGTACCAGTGCTCGGCGACCTCGTCGGAGACCTCGTGGACGCCGGGCTCGAAACGAACGGGTGTGGCGTTCAGCGCGAGCAGCAGGTTGAAGCGCCTGGCGACGTTGATCTGGGGCATGGGAGAGGATCCTATTTCGCTCGCGGAAGCGGTCCGAGGCGGGATCGCTTGCGAGAGCAAAAAGGGGACGGGCCGAAGCCCGCCCCCGCTCTGTGCTATTCGGCGCCGGCGTCAGCCGATCCCGTCTCTCGATCCAACCGTCTCGGGATAGACGAGCTCCACGCGGCCGAGGCGCCCGTAGTAGGGAACCGCAACCCAGATGCCGCGATACTGCGGCTGCATGGCCTGGAGGGGGACGAACGGGAAGCGGACGTATTCCGGCCGCTGGCTGTAGGCCACCATGCGGTCGTAGGTCGCCGCCGAGCCGCCGGGGCCGTTGATGTTGGCCTTGTCCAGCCACTTCACCGGCAGGATCTCGAGCGGGCGCTTGAACTGCGCGGTCATGATGTTGTTTTCCTGAACGTAGCTCAGGATCGAGACGTTGCCGGCTTCCGACACCTTGACCGTCGAGATGTAGCCGAAGGGGTTCGGGGCGACGAGGACCTTGTCCGGCGGCGCCTTGTAGCCGCTGGCTGCCCAGACCGAGATCAGCAGCTCGTTGAAGTCCGCCACGATCTCGTCGGGCGTCTTCGTGACCCACTGCGGCGCGGCCGTGGAGCCGTTCGCGACGTTGCCCGTGTTCGTCACCAGCGTGTGGTTGACGAGGCCCGTCGCGCCGATCGCGGCGTCGCCGACATAGACCAGCTGGTCGATGTCCATGTTGCTCTTGAGGTTCAGCGCCGAGAGCATCTGGGTGTCGATGGGCCGGCCGAGCTGCTGCGCGGAGATGAGCTCGGGCACGGTGTAGGAGACCTCTTCCGCCCAGAGGGTCAGGTCGTTGACGACCTTCTGGATGTCGAGTTGGGCGCGCGGCAGGGTCGTGGTGGCCTTGCCGGCCCAGGAGATGCCCGCCGGCGCAGCGCCACCGGCCGAGCCGAAGCTCGAGGTGGTGTAGGAGCTGTGCTCGTCGCCCATCTGGACGTCGGTGCGCAGGTCGATGTCGCGATCCCAGGTCGTGGAGACCAGGGGCTCGTGGATCATCGGATCGAGGCGCTCGAGCTCCCCGATCAGGAAGGCGCCGGCGCTGTCGTAGGCCGCCTGGTCGAAGGTGACGAAGTTGTCCGTCAGGAAGCGGCGGCGGCTGCCGGCGATCAGCTTGCCGCGCAGGTCGTTGGCGGGGGAAGGGGCGACGGCGCCACGGATGGGCGCGCCCTCCCAATTCAGGAAGTGCTTCATGGTGTCCTCATTTTGGGAAGGCCGCGCCCAGGCGGCAGTTGCTGCGAGAGCGACGGTGACGCCGCTCAGGATCAGATGTTGTAGGAGATCTCGACGATGCCGTTGGCGTCCGCCGGGCCCTCGAAGAAGGCGCCGGTGATGGCGACGCCCGTGCCGCCGCCGGCGGGCGAGGCGGAAGTGACGATGTCGCCCACGACGACGGTGCCGCCAGCCGTGGTCACGACGAACACGCCGCCACCCTTCGCGGCCGTGCCCTTGGCGAGGGTCACGGTCATGAAGCCGCGGCGCAGGCGGTCTGCGATGCCGCTGGCGGCCGGGGTCGCCGCGCCGCCGCCGGCCGCGTTGTTCTGCGTCGGATACGGCGACACCAGGAAGCCGACCACCACGGTGCCGGCGTCACCGCTGGCGACGGGTTGCAGCTTGCCGGAGACGAGCTTCACGGCGCCGCCGTAGATGTTCGGAGGCGTTCCGGAATCGATGATGTCCTGCTGGACGGTGAGGCTGTCCGAGCGGGAGACGCGACCGGGAAAGCCCGCAGGCGCCCGGGTGGTGTAAGCCGTCATGTGAAGGGCTCCTTTGCTGACGGGGTGGGGCGCAGCGCCTTGCGGGCGCCGGGCTTAGGCCTTGTTCGCCTTGCGGCGCTCGACGATCCGCGCCTGCATCCGGGCGGCGTTCATCTTCCCCTGCGGGATGTCGAACGGCCGCGCGTGGACGGAGGCGTTGTTGGCGGCCTTGGCGACCGCCGAGGCGGCGTCGAAGACCATCGCGACTTCGGAAGGACGGGCCTTGTCGAAGTCCATGGCGCGGCCGGCGAGGACCGCGTCGACGTGCACCTTGCGGGCGCTGTCGGCGACGGCCGCCTTCAGGGCTGCGCGGCGAAGCGCGGTGATCGCGCCCACCTTCACCTTGGTGGCGGCGGCGTCGAAGGTCGGCAGGCGCACGCCGGGGGCCAGTATCTCGGCCTTGGACATGGCGTCCTGGGCCGTAGACTTCTCGACCTCCTTCTCCTCGTCCTTGACCTCTTCGGCATCGGGGTCGGCGTCGGCGGCGGCCTCGACCGGCTTCAGCCCCGCCAGCGACGTGCCGATGCCCTCCAGGGCGTCCTCGATCTTCTTGAAGCGCTCCTCGTAGGGGTCCGCCTCATCCTCGGTCTCGGCCGCAGCGGCGGCGGGCGCCTCCGGCTGCTTCACCTCGATGACCAGGCGCTGGGGCTCATCGCCGTCGCCTTCATCGTCCATGGCCTCCTCGACCTTGCCGAGTTGTTCTTCGAGGGCAGCCTCGTCCTTCGCGCGGAAGGCCTTGCGGATGCCGTCGAGGATGCGGGTCGTGCGCTTGGCCATCGCTGGCTCCTCTGCTGCGTCTTGGATTGCACATGCGGGGCCAGCACGGCCGCGCGCCACGAGGGCCACGTGATTGCCCAGGTTCTTGGTCTGCCGGGCGACACCCGGCTTGATCTGCTCGACTTCGGTGTCGTAGCCGGCGGAAACCTCGATCTTGCCGGCCTCGACATCCTCGATCGCCTGCTGATCGGAGATGAGCAGGTCGGCGATGAGGTATTCGCTCTCCGCGCCCTCGCCGCGCCGCGGGTTCAGGACCGTGCCGACGGCATAGGTCTTGAAGTTCTGCGGCGTGACCGGGCAAGGCGGGTGATCGTTGGTCACCGGCTTGCCGGCGTAGCTCAGGATCGTGTCGGGCGCGAAGAGCACCTCGGCGTCGCGCATCACGGTGATCATCGCCGTGAACGGGCCCTGCTCGATGTCGGGCATCTCGGCCGCGGCGTAGAGCATGGGCCCGGTGCGGGCGATGCGGACGCCCTCGCAGAGCAGGAACCCGTCGGGCGTCCTGTACCGCGTCCGGCCGAGCTGCTCCGGCGCGTAGGTCGCCAGATCGACGACCGCTCGATCGGTCGCGCGCGCCATTGGCTTAGGCGCTCACCGGCATGAGCTGCGACACGATCACGTTCGTCGCGAGGCAGGTGAACCTGCAGCGCTTGGCGTTGGTGAGCGTGACCGAGGCCCCAGCGGTCCCGCCGTCGATCTGGTCCGAGGCGCCGTTAGGGAACACCTTGATGGGGCTCGCGCCGTCGTTGATCACGACCTGCGACTGGCCCGGCGTGAGCGCGGCCAGCGTGACCGCATCGCCGGAGGTCACGGCGGTGCTGACGCGGTTGATCGCCTTGGTCAGCGCCAGGCCGCCGACGCGGGTCTGGGTGGTCGAGGCGGTCAGCGCATTGGCCACCGACTCGGCGTTGACGCCCAAGGTCGTGATCGAGACGAAGATGCCCAGGGCGCGGCGGAGCTTGCCCTTCAGGACGTAGTCGGGGAGCGACATGGCGGTTCTCCGGAAAAGGTTGGGCCGAAAGCCGCGCCAAGCTGCACTTTCGCGGCTATGGTCGGGCTATGCGGGACACGCCCGAGGGCATCGTCGAAGAGTTGCGGGACAGCGCCCTCGTCCAGGCGCTGGAGCTCGACGTGCCCAAGGAGAGCCTCACCGAATGGGAGGCGGCCGAGCACATCGTTCACTTACGGGGCCAGCTTCAGCGGATCGCGGAGGGCGAGACGCCAGCGCGCGAGATCGCGGCCGAGGCGCTGGATCCGACGCTCTGGGCGCTCGGCGAGGATTAGGCCGCTCAGCGGAACCCGAAGCTCGCGACCAGGGCCGTCGCTGGCGCGATGCTTCCGGTCGCCGTGGTCGTCGCCGCCGCGGTGATCGCGGTGTTGAAGTTCCAGCGCTGAACGAAGCCCTGCGCACGTCCGCCGGCCGGAATGCCGATGGCGGCGGCCGGGGTGTCGGTTCCGACGGTGACTGACCCTTGGGCCCTGTCGAACAGCTGCACGTAGGCCACGGCCGCGCTCGGGTTGAAGATGTCGTACCAGCAGAGCTGACCGACGCTGGCCTTGATGGCGACGGCCGCATTCGAGAGCGCTGCGACCAGCTTGGGGGTGCTTCCGTCCATCTCAGATCTCCGGAATGATCGGCTCGGCGTAGCAGCGGCAGTTCCAGATCGCGCCAGGCAGCGCCCGGTGGCCTGGATCGCATTCCGGCGGGTCGTCCCAGCGGAAGGCCTTGCCGTTCAGCCGGCGGTGCGAGGGGCGAACATCGCTGTCGCCCGAGGTTCGCCAGATAAATTCGGTCGAGCCGACATGCAGCGCGCGGGCCGCGGTCAACTCCGTCGCCGTCCGCCCGACCTCGGTCCTGGCGATCAGCGTGGCCCGGCTCTTGGTCACCTCGCCGGTCCGCATGATCTCCGCGGCGATCTCCTTCGCCCGGGTCCCGTTCGCGATCCCCTCGAGCGTGAGGTGGTGCACGCGCTCGGCGGCCTCGGTCGGGAGGCTGGTGATCAGCGAGACCTGGCGCGCCAGGGACTCACGCATCACAGCCCCGGTCGGCGCGGTCTCGATCTCCCGCCGGAGCAGCGAGCCCATCTCCGCGGACCGTGCGCGCCAGGCGTCCCGGTCGCGCCGGGAGACGTCGGCGATCATCCGCTCGGCTACAGACTTCGCCCAGGGCGAGATCAGGGCCGAGTATTTCCGCAGCCGGTCGCCGAGCAGGGCCGCCTGCATCAGGTCCGCCGGCGGGGAGCCGCTGACCAGCTCGCCGATGTGGCGCGCGATCTTCCGCAGCTGGGCGCCGTAGTAGCGCTCGACCTTGCGGGCCTGGACGAAGCTCGGGTCGCCCTTGGGCCTGAGGTCGAAGCTCCAGCGGCTGTAACGCTCAG
>JAQGIJ010000592.1 GCA_028291285.1 Phenylobacterium sp.
CCGTCGGTCGCGGCCGCCTCGGCGGGCGGCGGCGCAAGCTCGGCGGCGCGCGCGAGCAGCTCTGGCAGGTGGGCGTCGAGGAAGCCGGTGGTGAGCCGGCCGGCGGCGAACTCCGGCCGCTCGAGGATGGCGCGGGCGAGCGCCAGGCTGCTGGGCGCGCCCTCGATGCGGAACTCGGCGGCGGCGCGGCGGGCCTTGGCGGCGCAATGCGCCAGGTCGCCCGCGCTCCAGACCACGAGCTTGGCGATCAGCGGATCGAAGGCGGGACTGGTGGCGTAGCCGGCGTAACCGTAGCCGTCGACCCGCACGCCGGGCCCGCTCGGCGGCTCATAGCGGGTCAGGACGCCGCCGGCGCCCTCGGCCAGCGCGCCATCGGGGGCGAGCCGCTCCAGGTTGACGCGCAGCTGGATGGCGCTGCCGCGGGGCGCGGGCGGCTGGTCGGCGCAGCAGGCCGCGAGCGTGTCGCCGCCGGCGAGCCGGAGCTGCAGCTGGACCAGGTCCAGCCCGGTGACCGCCTCGGTCACGGTGTGCTCGACCTGCAGGCGCGGATTGGCCTCGATGAAGACGAAGCGCTCGTCCGGCCGCACCAGGAACTCGACGGTGGCGAGGCCGCGGATCTCGGCCGCCGCGCCCAGTTGGCGGGCGGCGTGGGCCAGGCCGCGCGCAGCTCGGCCGACAGAGCCGGGGCGGGGGCGACCTCGATCAGCTTCTGGCGCCGCCGCTGGATGGAGCATTCGCGGTCGCCAAGCACGGCCAGCTCGGCGCCGTCGCCGGCGATCTGCACCTCCACGTGGCGGGCGTCGGCGACCAGCGCCTCGGCGTAGAGCCGTCCGTCGCCGAAGGCCGCCGCGGCCTCGCGGGCGCAGGCCTCGTAGGCGCTTGCGGGATCTTCGCCGAACGGCACGATGCGCATGCCGCGGCCGCCGCCGCCGGCGACCGCCTTGATCATGATCGGGCCGGACCTGGCGAAGGCGCGGACCTCCTCCAGGCTCGCCGCCGCGGGCGTCGCGGGCGCCACCGGCACGCCGGCCGCCTCGGCGAGCGCGCGGGCCCGCAGCTTGTCGCCGAGCGCCTCCAGCGTCTCCGGCTCGGGGCCCACGAAGGTGAGGCCGCGGGCGGCGCAGAGCCGGGCGAAGCCGGCGTTCTCCGCCAGGAAGCCATAGCCCGGATGGACGGCGTCGCAGCCTGCGCCTTGCGCCGCAGCGACCATCGCCTCGGCGTCCAGGTAGGCCGCGGGCCCGGCGCCGGCCAGGGCGACCGCCTCGTCAGCGAGGCTACGGTGCAGCGAGCGCGCGTCGTCCTTCGAGAAAACCGCGACCGTGGCGACGCCCAGTTCGGCCGCGGCGCGGGCGATGCGGACGGCGATCTCGCCGCGGTTGGCGATCAGCAGCTTGCGAAGACGCATGGCGGGGACGAACCGGGCTGGAGGTCAGGTGAAGCGGGCGCCGCTCACCGCGATGTTCTCACCCGAGATCCAGCGGGAGTCATCGCTGGCGAAGAAGGCCGCGGCGTCGGCGATGTCCGGGACCTGGCCGATCCGGCCCATCGGGATCTGCGCGATCAGCCGCGCCCGCATCTCGTCGCCGAGGCCCGCGGTCATGTCGGTCTCGGTGATGCCGACGTTGAGCGAATTGACCGTGATCCGGCGCGGCCCGAGCTCGGTCGCCCAGATGCGCACGAAGGCGTCGCCCGCGGCCTTGCTGGCCGAGTAGACGGCGAGCCCCGCCTGGTGGATACGCGCGGCCATGCTGGAGATGTTTATGACCCGCCCGCCGTCCGGCATCATGGCCACCGCCTTCTGGGTGACGAAGAAGGTCCCCTTGGCGTTGAGGTCGAAGCAGGCGTCGTAGGCGGCCTCGGTGACCGCGTCGAGCTGCGGGAAGCCGGGGGCGCTGCGGCCGGCGTTGTTGACAAGGATGTCGATCGCCTCGACCTGGCTGCGGATCTCCTCGAACATCCCCTCGATCTGGGCCATGTCGGAGACGTCGGCCTGGACGATAATCGCTTGGCCGCCGGCCGCGGCGATCTCGCGCGCGGCGGCTTCCGCCGCGGCGCGGTCGTTGGCGTAGTTGACGATCACCCGCGCCCCTTCGCCCGCCAGCCGCACCGCGATGCCCCGGCCGATGCCGCGCGACGCGCCGGTGATCAGCGCCGTCTTCCCCTCGAGCTTGCCCATGCTTGTCTCCTGCAGGTCGGTGTTCAGGCCGCCCGTGCGGCGCTCGGCCGGGCCTGGACGGCCTTGACCGCCTGCGGCCGCTTCGGTGGGCGCAGCAGCAGGAGCAGCGGCAATAGCACCAGCGCGAGCACCAGCATCACCCGGAAATTGTCCAGATAGGCCACCATGGTCGCCTGGCGGGTGATCTCGGCGTTGAGCGCGAGCGCGCCTGAGACCGTGTCGGGCGACAGGTTGGGCGGCAGCCCGGCGCGGACCACCGGGTCGGCGGTGTCGATGTGGGCGGCCAGGGCGGCGTGCATGCGCTGCCCGTTGCCGGCGGCGAGCGCCTGCATCAGCGAGATGCCCATGGAGCCGGCGATCTGGCGCATGAGGTTGTAGATCGCCGAGGCGTCGGCGCGCAGGCTCGGGTCGACGGTGGCGAAGGCCAGCGTCGACAGCGGCACGAAGATCATCCCCTGGCCGCCGCCCTGCAGCATGCCGGTCATCAGGAGCTGGCGGGCGCTCATGCCCAGATCGAAGCGGGTCATCTGCCAGAAGGCGACCGCGCAGATCGCCAGGCCCGCCCCCAGGATCAGGCGCAGGTCCAGCATGTTCATCATCCGGCCCATGATCAGCATGGTGGCCATCATGGCGACGCCCCGCGGCATGCTGAGCAGGCCGGCGAGGAACACCGGATATCCCAGGACGGTCTGCATCAGGAGCGGCAGCAGCGTCAGGCTGGAGAACATCAGCACGCTGGTGAGGAAGCCGAACACGGTGGCGGTGATCAGGTTGCGGTCGCGCGCCAGCGAGGGATCGAACAGCGGATGGCGCGCGGTGAGCGTGTGGGTCAGGAAGATCCAGAAGCCGATCGCCGCCAGCACGGCGTCGATCCAGATCTCGCGGGCGGAGAACCAGTCCTGGCTCGGGCCGCGATCGAGCATCAGCTGCAGGGCTGCGATGGCGACGGTCAGCGAGCCGAACCCCAGGAAGTCGAAGCGGCGGGGCCGCGCCGCCCCGCTCGGCAGGAACACCCAGAGCAGCAGCATGGAGACCGCGCCCACCGGCAGGTTGATGTAGAAGCACCACCGCCAGGAGGCGTCCTCGGTGAGGTAGCCGCCGAGCACCGGCCCCAGCACCGGTCCGAGGATCGTGCCCATCGACCAGATCGACATCGCCTGGGCGTGGCGTTCCGGCGGGTTGATGTTCAGCAGCACCGCCTGGGACAGCGGGATGAGCGCGGCGCCGCTGATCCCCTGGGCGATGCGGAAGGCGACCATCTCCGGCAGGGTGGCGGCGAGGCCGCAGAGCATCGAGGTCAGGGTGAAGGCGGCGACGCTCGCCATCAGCATCTGCTTCAGGCCGAAGCGGCTGGCCATCCAACCGCTGATCGGCGTCGCCACCGCCGCAGCCACGATGTAGGAGGTCAGCACCCAGGTGATCTGCTCGGGCGAGGCCGAGAGGTTGCCCTGCATGTGCGGCAGGGCGACGTTGGCGATGGTCGTGTCCAGCGTGCCCATCAGGGTCGCCATCATGATGCCGATGGTGACCGGGACGCGGTAGCTGTCGGCGCTCACGAGCTCAGGCGCGGGGCGCGGATCTCGCAGCTCATCTGGCCCTCCCCCGAGTGCGGGCCTTTCCGGCCCTGTTCTGCGAACTCTTGCCGCCGAAGCGCCCCCGCGTCCGGATCGACGCCGCGGGGGCTATGGCGCGTCAGACCTCGATGATCACCGCGCCGGCCTGGCCGCCGCCGGCGCACATGGTGGCCAGGCCAAAGCCGCCGCCGCGGCGCTGCAGTTCGTAGATCAGGGTGGTCAGCATCCGTGCGCCGGTGGCCGCGATCGGGTGACCGAGGCTGCAGCCGGAGCCGGAGACGTTGACGATCTCCTCGTCGATGCCCAGCGCGCGCACCGCGGCGATCGGCACCGAGGCGAAGGCCTCGTTGATCTCCCAGAGCTTGATGTCCTGCTGCTTCAGCCCGGCGCGGGCCAGCACCTTCGGGATCGCCTCGATCGGGGCCATGCCGGTGCGCACCGGATCGACGCCCACGGCCGCCCAGGAGCGGACCTTGGCGATGGGCGTAAGGCCCTCGGCCTTGGCGAACTCGGGATCGGCCAGGATCAGGGCGGCGGCCGCGTCGTTCACGCCGCTGGAGTTGCCGGCCGTGATGGAGAAGCCCTCGATGTCCTGGTGCAGCGGCTTCAGCGAGGCCATGCGCTCCATGGAGGCGTCGCGGCGCGGGTGCTCGTCGACCAGGAAGGTGATCACGCTGCCGTCCTTCATCCGCGCCTGGACCGGCACGATCTCGTCGGCCAGGCGGCCGGCGTCGGTGGCGGCGATCGCCCGCTGGTGCGAGCGCAGCGCCCAGGCGTCCATCTCCTCGCGGCTGATGCCGGCGATCCTGGCGGTGTTCCAGCCGACCGTGACGGTCATGTCGCGGTTGGGCGCCTCGGCCGTGTTCGGGTGGCTGGGCGGCGACCAGTTGTCGACGAAGTCCTCCAGCGTGCCGGGCACCCGGCGACGCAGCTGCGGCGCGGTCGAGCTCGACTGCACCCCGCCCGCGGCGACCACCCTGTCCATGCCGGCCGCGATCGAGCCCGCCGCCACGCCCACCGAGGTCAGGCTGCCGGCGCAGTGGCGGTTGACCGCCATGCCGCTCACGCCGGTCATCCCGGCCTCCACCGCCGCGTGCCGCGCGACGTCGCCGCCGCCGTAGAGGGACTCGGCGAAGACCACATCGTCCACCTGCTCGGGCGAGAGGCCGGCGCGGCGGATCGCTTCGACCAGCACGGTCTTACCCAACTCTTCGGCCTGGGTGTCGATGAGAGCGCCCTTGCGGGCGGTGGCGATCGCGGTGCGCGCGGCGCTGAGAATGACAGCTTGAGCCATGGAAGCCTCGGAAATGAGAAAAGGAATATCCTATCACTTTAGGCGCTGGCGGCGGCGCTGCAAGGCGAACGCTGATCTCGCCTCAGTTATGCCCGCAGGATCATCGAGCTCGACGGCACCGGGCTGGGGCCGCCGGTGACCAGCGCCAGCTCCACCTCCTTGACCTGGGCGGTGGAGGTCCCGCGGATCTGGCGCACGCCTTCGACGATGTGGGTGGTGGCGTGGAGGTAGACCTCCGAGAGGTTGCCGCCGTGGGTGTTGACCGGGATCTTGCCGGTGTCCCAGCGCAGGCCGCCGGAGGCCGCCAGCGGCCCGGACTCGCCCTTGCCGCAGAAGCCGTAGTCCTCCAGCTGCAGCAGCACCATGCCGGTGAAGTGGTCGTAGAGCTCGGCCACGTCGATGTCCTGCGGTCCCACGCCGGCCATGCGGTAGAGGTCGCGCGCCAGCTGGCCGTGGCCGGCGGTGGGGTAGATGTCGTCGGGCATGGTCTGCTGCGTGATCGACTGGCCCCAGCCGCCGGCGCCGCCCTGCGCCACGGCCATGATGTAGGCGGGCTTCTGCTTCATGTCCTTGGCGCGCTCGGCGGAGACCACGATCACCGCGCCCGCCCCGTCGTTCTCGTTGCAGTAGTCGAAGAGGCGGAACGGGTCGGAGATCATCCGCGAGGCGTAGTAGTCCTCAAGCGTCATCGGATCGCGCCGCAGCGCCTTGGGGTTGCGCCGCGCGTGCTCGCGCTGGGTCATGGCGACGGCGGCCAGGTGGTCGGTGGTGGTGCCGTAGAGGTGCATGTGCCGGCGCACCATCAGGGCGAACATCTGGCCCGGCGCCATCAGCCCATAGGGCGCGATGAAGTCCCGGCTGGCGGTGGAGACGGTGCCGGTGTTGCTGGGCGGCCGGGCGAAGACCTCGCCGAAGCGCTGGTCCGACGGCTGGCGGATGCCGTGATAGACCGCGACCACGTCGCAGTAGCCGGCGTGGATCGCCGCCGCCGCCGCGCCCACCGCCGCGCAGGAGCCGCCGCCGCCGCCGCCCCAGACCAGGTTGGAGAAGCGGACCTCCGGGCAGCCCAGGGCGGGCGCCACGATCGAGGCGTTCATCTCGTCCATGTAGGAGGAGAAGCCGTCGATCTCCTTGGGATTGATCCCGGCGTCGTCGCAGGCCTTGAGGATCGCCTCAAGGCAGAGGTCCAGGTGGCTCTTCGCCCCCGACTGTCCGCGCTTGTAGTAGTCGGTCAGGCCGACGCCGACGATGGCGCACTTGTCCTTGATGCTCATGGTCGTCTGGCTCCGGTCAGCTGGCGCGCGGGCGGAAGCGCGGGAGCACGATCCCGGGCCTGGGTTCCTCGAAGACGACCTCGACCGGCATGCCGATCTTCACGTCCTCGTTGGCGACGCCGACCAGGTTGGAGACGAGCTTCACCGGGACGTCGTCCAGCGTCACAACGATGACGTTGTAGGGGACCGTCTCGGCCAGCGCCGGATGCACCGGGTGGTGGGCGATGGTGTAGGAGTAGACCGTCCCCTTGCCGCTCACCGGCGTCCAGACGTAGTCGAACGACTGGCAGTTGGGGCAGGTGGGCCGCGGCAGGTGGCGGAAGGTCTGGCAGTGCGGGCACTGCTGGATCGAGAGCACGCCGCGGGCGCAGGACTCCCAGTA
>JAQGIJ010000618.1 GCA_028291285.1 Phenylobacterium sp.
CGGATCCGGCGCCGGGAGGATGGCGAGCTGCGCCGCCGGCGCAGGCTTCGAGCCCTGCGGCAGCTTGGCCAGCAGGGCGCCGGCGGAAACGCCCACGCAAGCGGCGGCCACCACGGCGCCGATGCGCGCGGCGCGCCGCTCGCCGGAACGGGCCGTCGGCTCGTCCCGCCTGGCGCTGCGGCCCGTCAGCCGCAGCCGGCGGCGCACGCTCGGTCGGGTCTCGCCCGTATCGGGAAAGATGGCTTGCAGGTCTTCGGCCACGCCGCGGCCGACGGGCGCGGCGAGCCCGCTCGGCCCGTGGTCAGGCGTGTCTGATGGCTTCGCAGGCATGCGCGGACGGCTCTATCGGCAGCGGCGGCTTCTGCGGCCACCGATCTTAGAACGTGCACGGCCGCGCTTTGGGTCCGCCGCGCCGCGGCAAATTCGATCTAGGCGGAGACGATTTCCGGGCGGCGCGGCGCAGGCGCGCCGTAGAGGGTCGTGCGCTGGCGCAGCGGCCGGCCGGCGGAGGCCGCCGCGGCGGCCAGATCGTCCACCGTCACCTCCTGGCCGTGGGCGGCGCCGGCGGCGCGGCTGATGGACTCGTTCATCAGCACTCCGCCCAGGTCGTTGACCCCGGCATTGAGGCAGGCGGCCGCCCCGTCGACGCCCAGCTTCACCCAGGAGGCCTGGATCGAGCCGATCGCGCCGTGCAGGACGATGCGGCTGACCGCGTGCATCAGCACCGCCTCGCGCCAGGTCGGGCCCTTGCGCGCCTGGCCGCGCAGGTAGATCGGCGACTGCATGTGCACGAAGGGCAGCGGCACGAACTCGGTGATGCCGCCGGTGCGGAGTTGAAGCGTGCGAAGGCGCAGGAGGTGCCTTGCAAGGTGCTCGGGCCGCTCGCAGTGGCCGAACATGATGGTCGAGGTGGTCGGCAGGCCCACCTCGTGCGCGGTCCCCACCACGTGCAGCCACTCGGCGGTGTTGACCTTGTCGGGGCAGATCAGGTCGCGGATCTCGTCGTCGAGGATCTCCGCGGCGGTGCCGGGCAGCGAGCCCAGCCCCTCGTCCTTCAGCCGGCGCAGATAGTCGCCGACCGGCACACCGAGCGTGGCCGCGCCCTGGCTGACCTCCAGGGGCGAGAAGGCGTGGACGTGGATCTCCGGCCGGGCGCGCTTCACCGCCCGCAGGATGTCGACATAGGTGTCGCCGGTGTAGCGCGGGTGGATGCCGCCCTGCAGGCAGACCTCGGTCGCGCCCTTGTCCCAGGCCTCGCAGACCCGGGCCGCCACCTCCTCAAGCTCCAGGTCGTAGGGCTTGTCGCGGGTGCCCGCCTTGGTCGAGGTCTTGGAGAAGGCGCAGAAGGTGCAGCCGAAGGTGCAGATGTTGGTGTAGTTGATGTTGCGGTTGATGACGTAGGTGACGTCCTCGCCGCTGACGCTGCGGCGAAGCTCGTCGGCCGCCGCCACGATCGTCTCGGCCGCGGCGCCGCGGGCGGCGAAGAGGCGGATCACCTCGCCCTCCTCCAGGGTCTCGCCACGCACCGCCCTGGCGATCGCCGCGTCGACGCTGGGCTCCAGCCCGATCGCCGGGGCGCCGCCCAGGGGGCGGTCCGCCGTACCGGGCGCGGGATCGGCGACGCCCGGGCTCCACTCACCCTCGCGCGCCAGGCCCTCGCCGTCGGCCAGCTTGCGCACCGCCTTGGCGACCTTGGGATCGAGCCAGGTCGAAGCCTGGCCGACGAAGCGCGGATAGACCGTGAGCCGCTCGACCAGCGGGCGGCTGGCGGCGGCGCACTCCGCCGCCAGGGTCTCGATCTGCGGCCACGGCGCTTCGGGGTTCACGTGGTCGATGGTCACCGGCGAGATGCCGCCCCAGTCGTCGAGGCCGGCGGCGATGAGCGCCGCGGTCCGGCCGGGGTTGAGGTTCGGCGGCGCCTGCACGCTGACGTCGGCCGGCAGCACGATGCGGGCCCAGGCGATGGCGCGCAGCAGCTCCTCTTGCGTGGGCTCCGGCGCCTGCGCCATCTGGGTGTCGGCCTTGGCTCGGAAGTTCTGGACGATCACCTCCTGCAGGTGGCCGTGGCGGACGTGAAGCGCGGCGAGCGCCTCCAACGCCTCGAGCCGCTCCTCGGCGGTCTCGCCGATGCCGATCAGCACGCCGGAGGTGAAGGGGATCTTGGCCTCGCCGGCCAGCGCCATGGAGGCCAGCCGCACCGACGGCAACTTGTCGGGCGAGCCGTAGTGCGCGCCGCCCTTGGCGCCGAGCCGCTCCGAAGCGCTCTCCAGCATCAGGCCCATGGAGCCCGACACCGGGCGCAGCCGGGCGTAGTCCTCGGCGGTCAGCACGCCGGCGTTGATGTGCGGGATCAGGCCGGTCTCGGCGAACACCCGGCCGGCGGCGTGGACGATGTAGTCGACGGTGGTCGCAAAGCCCATCTGCGCTAGCGCCTCGCGGGCGGCCGCGTAGCGGAGCTCCGGCTTGTCGCCGAGCGTGAACAGCGCCTCCTTGCAGCCGGCGGCGGCGCCCTGGCGGGCGACGTCGAGCACCGCCTCGATCGGCATGTAGGCGTGGGCCAGCCGGCGCGGCGCCTTGGCGAAGGTGCAGTAGTGGCAGACGTCGCGGCAGAGCTCGGTGAGCGGCAGGAAGACCTTGCGCGAATAGGTCATGCGCGCCGGTCCGCGCGCGTCGCGGATCTCCCGGCTGCGGGCCAGGAGCTCGTGGAGGGGCGCGGCCAGGAGCTCGCGGCGGAGGGATCCGGAAACCGTCATCGCGACGCCTCCATGATGCTGAAATGCTGTTCAAGAAGCCGCGCGGTGCGGCCGCCGGCGGCGCGCCGGGAGACCGCTTCGAGGTCCTCCGGCCGGTCGATGTCGAGGCCGAGGCTGGGCGCGTGCACGACGACGGGCTCGAGCCCCGCCGCCACGGCGCCGGCGCAATGCCGGCGGAAGCTGTCGGCGCCGAAGTGGAAGACGAACGGCGCGGCGGCGTGGACGATCACCGCGCCCGTGCCGCCGTCGGCGCTGGCCGGGACCAGCACGGCGGCGCCTGGGGCCAGCTGGGCTAGCGCCTGCTCGATCTCGCCGCGGTCGATCAGCGGCAGGTCGCCAGGCAGGGCTGCGATCACCGCCTCGGGCTCGGCGGCGCGGATCTCCGCGCGGACCGCGTCGAAGGCGGCGTTGATCCCCTTGGGCTCGGCCTCCAGAAGCACCCGGGCGCCCGCGGCGCGGGCGGCCTCGGCAAGCTCGGGCGTGGGTGTCACCACATGGACGGCGCCGATCTGCGATGAGCCCGCCAGCGCCTCGATCATGTCGCAGAGCATGGCGGCCACGAGCTCGGCGCGGGCGGCGGCGTCCAGCGCCGGGCCGACGCGGGACTTCGCCGTTTCGCCCCCGCGGGCTGCGATGACCGCGTGCGTGCTCATGCCGGCGCCTTCAGCCCTTCGGCGAAGGCGAGCGTCTCGCGCGCCAGGCGGATGCGGTCCTCGTCGCTCTGCATAACGGTTCCGGTCACCATCGGGGTCACCCCCTCGGCCTGCAGCGCCTCGGCCTCCGAGGAGTCTACATGGTCAATAATGAGCCCGTTCAAAAGCCCGCGGTAGTGGCGCGCGACGGAAAGGCCGCTGGGCTCCACGCCAAGCTCGCGCATCAGCTTGGCCGCGGGCCCTTTGAGCGCCTCGCCGCCGACGATCGGCGAGACCGCGACGATCGGCGCCTTCAGGCCTTTCAGCCCCTCGCGAACGCCGGGCACCGCGAGGATCGGGTCGATGCTGAGGTAGGGGTTCGACGGGCACAAGACCACCGCGGCCACGTCTCGGCGGGTGAGCAGCGCGGTGAGCCCCGGGCTGGGGCTCGCCCGCTCGGCGCCTTCGAAGCGGATCTCGCGGGCCACCGGCTGGCAGCGCTCGCGCACGAAGTATTCCTGGAAGCCCAGGTCGCCGGCCTCGGTCTCGACCCGCGTGCGGACGGCGGCGTCGGACATGGGGACCAGCGGGTGGCGGATGCCGAGCGCGCCGGAGAGCGTGCGGGTGATCTCCGACAGGGTCTCGCCGTCCCGCAGCCGTCGGCTGCGCTCCACGTGCATGGCGAGGTCGTGGTCGCCGAGGTTGAACCAGTCCGGGCCGCCGAGACGGCGCAGCTGGGCCATGAAGTTCCAGGTCTCGCCCGCTAGGCCCCAGCCGCGCTCGCGGTCGGAGAGGTCGGCGAGGGTGTAGACCACGGTGTCGATGTCGGGGGAGACATGCAGCCCCAGGTGCTCGAAGTCGTCGCCGGTGTTGCAGACGATGGACAGCTCTTCGGGCGCCAGGACGCGCGTCAGGCCGAAGGCGAGCTTGGCGCCGCCCACCCCGCCGCACAGCGCGATCACATGACCCGGCCCCGTCATCGGAACAGGTCTTGCTCGAGCGGGCGCAGGAGCTCGCCCACCCCTGCGTCGGCGTCATCCGGCACGAAGGTGGCCCCGCGGACCAGGGCGGCGGGGATGCCCTCGGCGGCCTCGCCCATGACCAGAGAGGCGGCCGCGGCGAGCTCATCGGCGACGCCGATGATGGTGGCCTTCAGCTCGCGGCCGAATAGGTCGGTCTCGCCGCGGCGGTCCCACAGCGGCTTCATGCCGGCGACGCCGATGGCGTGGCCGGTCGTGCCCATGCGCCAGGCGCGGCCGAGGCTGTCGCTGATGACCACGGCGATCCTGGCGCCGAAGCGCGCCTGCAGCGCCGCCCGCAGCGCCCGGGCGCTGGCGTCGGGATCCTTCGGCCACAGGAGCACGGTCTCGCCGCCCTCCCCGCCTTCGACGTTGGAGGCGTCGATGCCGGCGTTGGCCAGCACGTGGCCGGTGCGGTGGCGGGTGATGACCACGCCGGGGGCGACCCGCACCACTTCGCTCGCCTCCTGCAGCATGAGCTCGGCGACCGCGGCCTCCTTCTCGGATTTCCTTGCGATTTCAGAGGCTTCTGGGCGGGCTTTGACGCTGGACAGCGCCACGGTGCGGCCCTCGGTCTTGGAGACCACCTTCTGCGCCACCACGAGCACGTCGCCGTCCATAAGCCGCTCGCCGGCGGCGGCCAGGGCGTCGGCGATCGCGCCGGCGAGGTCATCGCCGGCGGCGAACATCGGCAGGCCCTGGACGGGCTTTACCGAAAGGCCACCCTTCATCTTCTCGGCGGTGATCTTGATCCCCGCCTGGCCCAGCTTGTAGCGGCGGTTGAGCTGGATGAGGACCGAGGTCAACGCCTCGGCCGCGGCGGAGTTGGCGAGCGGGCCCACGTGCCAGCTGCGCAGGCCCATGTCGGTGAGGATTCCGCGCACCACCTCCACCGCCTCGGCGTCGTCGCCGGCCACCAGGACGTCGGCGTCGATCGCGCCGCCGGCGGCCAGCTTCTCCGCGCCGATGGTCTGCAGGGCGGAGACCACCCGCACGTCCGGCCCCAGCACCTGCGCCGTCTCGACGGCGGCGGAGCCGGCCGGCGGCAGCTGCACCGTGCCGACCTTCGGCGGCTTCAGGGGCGCGGTGGTGTCGACGAGGATCTTGCCCTGGACGGCGTCCTTCAGCTGGGCGAGCGTGTCGGCCTGGGCGGCGTAGGGCACCGCCAGGAAGCAGATCTCGCTCTGCGCCGCCGCATCGGCATAGGCCGCGCCCAGAACCTTGCCCCCAGTCGCGGCCGCCACCTCGGCGGCGGAGGCCTGGGCCCTGGCCGCATCCCGCGAGCCGATCCAAACCTCGTGGCCGGCGGACGCCAGCCGGATGGCGAGCGCCTTGCCGAGCGAACCCGTCCCCCCAATCACCGAAAAACGCGTAATCTTTCCGTCCCTTCCCTCGATTTGTCAGCGCATCGCGCGAACGCTCGCACGCCCCTGCGACGCGAACGCCGCAGAGATTGCATGGCTTGGCGCCTCTGCGCGAGCGTCAGCTTGCAGAATCCCGCCCGCGGCGCAGGCTCAGACGAGCCCGATCTCCTTGGCGTAGCTTTCGAGCTGCGTCAGCCCCTCCTCGCCGATCACGCCCAGTTTCGTGGCCGTCCAGGGGGTGACCACCGCGCGATACACGCCCTGAGCGGCCATCTCCTCCAGGTCGGCGCGCGACGCCGGGCCAAGGGTGATGCTGCTGAACTGGAAGGGCTCGCCTTCGCGGCCGGCTGCGGCCAGGTGCGCCTTCACCCGCGGGATGCTCTCCGGCGAGCCGTGCCAGCCGTTCCCGAGATAGCCGGCCCGCTTTTCCGCCGCCGGCGTGCCGCCGCCGATCAGGATCGGCAGCGGCGTCTGCACCGGCTTGGGCGCGAAGCCCATCGGCCCGAAGTCGTAGAACTCGCCGTGGAACTCGGGCGTGTCCTTTTCGAAGCACTCGCGCATGGCGCGGATGGTCTCGTCCATCTTGCGCCCACGCTTGGAGAAGTCGTTGCCGGTGAAGCTGTACTCGTCCTCGCTCCAGCCCAGCCCCACGCCGAGGTCCAGCCGGCCGCCCGACAACACGTCCAGCGAGGCGACCATTTTGGCCACCAGCACGGCGTCGCGCAGCGGCAGCATGTAGATGCCGACGCCGAGGCGGATCTTCTTCGTCGCCCCGGCAATCGTCGCAAGGATGATCAGCGGGTCGAGGAATGGCGAGTCCGGGGTGAAGTTGACGGTGTCCGGCGTCGCCGCCTCGCCAAGCTGGATCACGCGGGGATATTTGCGCCACCAATCCGGGTCGCCCTTGGGCAGCGCCAGGTGCTCGCCGGACCAGGCGCCCTCGAAGCCGAGATCCTCGGCAAGCTGGGCGGTGCGCACCTGCAGCTCGGGCTTCATCCAGACGATGTTTAGGCCCAACTTTATCGGCAAA
>JAQGIJ010000637.1 GCA_028291285.1 Phenylobacterium sp.
CCAGCGTTGGGCTGTCGGACGCTCGATCCACCACGACGGCGGCTTGCGAGATACCCTCTCGTCGGAGCAGCGCCGATTCGATCTCGGCCGGTTCGGCCCGCACGCCCTTGATCTTCACCTGATCGTCGTTCCGACCAAACGTGGTCACCACGCCCTGGCGATCCCGGAGGCAGCGATCGCCGGTGCGATAGAGCCGCCCAACGCCGGCATCGGAGAAGACATCCGCCGGAAATCGTTCGGAGGTGAGACACGGCTGGCCCAGATAGCCGGTTGCGACGCCACCCCCGGCGATCGCCAGTTCGCCTATCACGCCGTCCGGCAACTCGGCCCCGTAAGGATCCAGGATGTGCAGCCGCGTATTGGCGATGGGGTGTCCGACCGGTGGCAGGACCAGGTCCGCTTCGGTGATCTGCCGCGCCGTCGACCAAATGGTCGTCTCGGTCGGCCCGTAGAGGTTGAACAAGGCGCGCCCGAGGCGAAACAGCCGCTCCGCCAGCTGCGCCGGCAAGGCCTCGCCCCCGGTCAAGAGCAGCAGCCCGCGAAGCGCCTTGGCCTCGCCTGCGCCCAGCAGCGCCTGCCACAGGGTCGGGGTCGCTTGCAGGGCGGTTACGCCGTGCCGGCCAATCGCGGCGGCGAGCTGTTTGGGATCACGCGCCTCCTCACGCGTCGCGACCACGATGGTGGCGCCGCTCACCAGCGGCAGGAGCAGTTCCAGCACCGCGATGTCGAAGGTCAGGGCTGTGACCGCCAACAGCCGTTCGCTTGGGCCGAACGCCAGAATTTCCCGCATCGACAGCAGGAGATTGCTCAGGCCGGCGTGGGAAACGACCACCCCCTTGGGCTGCCCGGTCGTCCCCGAAGTGTAAGTGACATAGGCCGTGCCGGGCGGGACACGACTTGGTGGGGCGTCCAGGTCGCCCTGCAATGTCGCCGCTCCGCCTGTTCCCAACACCAGTCTCGGCAAGGCGGCGGGGAGATCCATGGCGCCTTCGCCGGCGGTGATCACCAGCGCCGGCCTTGCGTCTTCGAGGATGGCGCGCACGCGTTCGGCTGGCCCGTCGCCGTCAATCGGCAGCCAGGCGGCGCCGCTCTCGGCGATCGCCAGCAGCGCCGTCACGGCTCGTCGATCGCGCGGCAGCATCACCGCCACCAGATGGCCGGCGCCGATGCCCGCTTCGATGAGCCGGCCGCGCAGCCGCCCCGTGTCCGCTGCGAGCCCTGCGTAGGAAAGCGCGCCCAAGGCGTCGATCACCGCAGTGGCGTCGGGACGATCGAAGGAATAGTCGCGGATGAGGGCGGCCGCGTCTCCGGCGGGCCAGGAGCGCACGGCCTCCTCGGCCTGGCGCGCCCAGCGCAGGCGCTCGTCGACGCCGATCAGGTCGTGCGCTGCGATCACCGCCTCAGGATCCTCGACGATCGCCGACAGGAGGCGCTCGACGCGTCGGAGATGCGCGTCGAGCTCCGACGGCGTGTAGCGACTGGGACTGGCGTCGAAGTCCATGCGGAGCCCCTCGCCGTCCTGCCGGTCGAACACGAAGACGGTGAGATCCTCCATCGTGCCGTTGCTCAGATTATGATTCCGCGTGGGCGCGCCGGCAAAGCTCAGCGAGTAATCGAACGGCTCGATATTCACGCTGAAGCGGGCGACCTGCTGACCGATTTCGTGGAAGCCGAGATCGTGGCGCAGATCCTCGTATCGGTACTGCTGGTGGCGCAAGGCGCCTTGCATGGCGCGTCGCGATTGACAGAGAAGGTCGAGAAAGGTCGCCGTCCGCGTCGGACGAAAGCGCAGGGCCACGACATTGGCGGCGAGCCCCGGCGTCTGACGGAGGATCCGGTTGCCGCGCCCGGTCATGGGCATGCCGAGCACAAAATCCTCCTGGCCGGTCATCCGGAACAGATAGCCGGCGAGGACGGCGGTCAGGCCCTGCGGGAGCGTGGCGCCATGACTCCGCACCAGGTTCGTCAGTCGCTCGACGGTGTCGGGCGGAATCGTCCACGACCGACGGATAAATCCGCCTTCAGCGCCTATCTTCGTCCGATCGAGCCGCACCGAAAGTGTCGGCGCCTCCGGCGCCTGGTCCAGCTGCTGCAGCCAATATTGCCGGTCGACCTCTCGTCGCTCGCAAGCGCGATAGTTCCGCTCCTGCTCCAGCAGCGTGGTGAGAGGCAGGAAGCCATGTGGCTCGGGCGAGCGCTCCTCGACCAACGCCGTATACAGCTCGGCGAGCCGTGCGGCGAGCATGCCGGCCGTAAAGCCGTCCATGGCGATGTGATGGCAGCACTGGAACCACATGAAGCGCTTGGGGCCGAGCTTGAGCAGCGGGCCGATCCAGAGCGGATCGTGCTCGAGGTCGACGCGCCTCAGGATCCGTTCCCTCATCCAGGCGCGCGCGGCGCCGTCGGGGTCGGCTTCCGCGCTCATGTCGATCACCGGGAACTCGGTGCGGACGTTCGGCGCCACCTGTTGCATCGGGCCATCGGCCGTAGCGACGATCCGAATTCGCGTCGTCTCGGCCTCGGCCGAAAGCTGGGCGAGCGCACGCACGAACAGGTCCGGCTCGATCTCGCCCGCGATCTCCACCGCCTCGGCGATATTGAAGGTGGCGCCTGGCGGCGCGAGCAGACTGCCCATCCAGAGGCCGCGTTGCGCTGTCGTAAGCGGCAGCAATTGATCAGACCTG
>JAQGIJ010000602.1 GCA_028291285.1 Phenylobacterium sp.
GCGGCGGCCTGGCCGGGGCCGCGCAGGCCCTGCATCACCATCCGGTTGATGTCGATCAGCGGCTCGATCTCCTCCTGGCGGCGGATGACCTGGCTGGTGTGCTTGCCGACCCAGATGCTGAGCGAGATGATCGAGGCGCGCAGCTGCTCGGGCAGGGCGTTGTCGGCGTCGGCGCAGGCGGTCCCGAGGACCGACCAGACCCGCCGATTCCAATCGAGCGCGTCGATGCGCCCGCGAATGTCCGCAGGCTCGCACTTGGCGGCCTCCATCAGCGCCAGCGTGACTTGCGCGAAGAGACGATACTCCGTCTCCCGCGGGGACTCAGCCCTCGTCGCCGCTTGCTGGTACGCTTGCAGGGACATTCCCCAACCTCTCGTCTTCGTACAGGATCAGCTTCCGGCACATCATGAGCGCCTTGTAGTATTCGCGGTCCATGCAGTACTTCGAAACATCAACACAGTCAGCGAGAATGGTGGGGTTCCGGATCACCCCCATGAACTCGCTCATCCTTCGCACGAACTCGTCGTAGTATCTCTCGGCCCCCGGTTCATCGAGGTACATCATCATCACGGGAAAGTAGATTCGCCGCGCCGGTGTATTGGCCTGCTCCTGCTGCATGATGTCCTTCTCGCGAAGGACAGAGGCCTTGTTCTGCAGCACGAGAACGCCTCGTCGGTCGCCGTTCTGCACGACCGCGCCATTGAGAACGAATTTCTCTCCCGGCTTCAGCGACAACTTCAGCGGCAATCCCGCCTCCCCGTTTCACGCTCGCGAACCGTCATCCTCGATTCGACTCACCCATTGTCGCCTTCCGTGGGGGCGAGCGCACGTTAAACGCTAGCCACCGCGGGTTAACGGGCCCTTGCCGGACGCGCCGCCGTCTTCTTAAGCAACGATTAAGCATAATCACGCGACCAAGGGAGCGTTCCGCAAAGGAGTCGCTCATGCCGCGTCAGGGCTCGCCCAACGCGACCTCCGCCCTCGCCCTCGCCGCGGCGGCCCCGGCGCCCGACGCCCCGCGGCTCACCGCCGGCGACGACCTCGGCCAGGCCGGTTCCAAGGACGCGCTCGCAAGGCTGAACGCCGCCATGCAGGAGGTCCGGGCGCTCTCCGCCGGACCGCTGCTGCAGCGGGCCGTCGATGCGCTGCGGGCCGAGGACGCCAAAGCCGGCACCGACTGGGCGCTGCAGGCGCTGGCGCGCGACGAGCACAACGGCTTCGGCTGGTACCTGCTGGCCATCGCCCGCGAGAAGGCCGGCGACTTCGCCTCCTCCGTCAACGCCTACGAAATGGCCCTGCGCCTGCTGCCGGACCACGCGGAAGTGGCCAACGACATGGGCCGGCTCGCCTACCGCATGGGGATGCGCGAACAGGCCGAGAAGCTGTTCCGCCACTTCCTGGCGCGCCATCCCGACCACCCGGAGGGCGCCAACAACCTGGCCTGCGCCATCCGCGAGCAGATGCGCCTCGAGGAAGCCGTCGACATCCTCAAGCCCGCGATCCTGCGCACGCCGGACAACGCCATGCTGTGGAACACCATGGGCACCGTGGTCGCCGAGCAGGGCGACTACGCCACCGCGCGGATCTTCCTCGACGAGGCGCTGAAGCTCCAGCCGGACTTCCCCAAGGCGCGCTACAATCTCGGCAACTGCCTGCTCATGCTGCAGGAGCCGCAGGCGGCGCTGGACTGCTCGAACGCCGCCATCGCCGCGGTGAAGGCCGAGGACGAGCGCCAGATGATGCGCCTGTCCCGCTCCACCATCCTGGTCGCCCAGGGCCGGCTCGGCGAAGGCTGGGACGAGTACGAGGTCCGCTTCCATCCGCAGTTCTCCGAGATCACCCACTTTCTGATCGACCGGCCGCGCTGGGCGCCCGGGGCGGACATCGCCGGCAAGACCCTGCTGGTGGTCGGCGAGCAGGGCCTGGGCGACGAGATCCTCTTCGCCAACTGCCTGCCCGACGTGGTCGAGGCGCTCGGCCCCGACGGCCGGCTGATCCTGGCGGTGGAGGCGCGGCTGACGGCGATGTTCCAGCGCGCCTTCCCGCAGGCCACGGTCGTCCCGCACGCCACCTATGCGCTCGGCACGCGGCCGGCCCGCGCCGCGCCGGCCGTGCAGGACATGGCCGCGGTGGACCTCTGGGCGCCGATCGCCAGCCTGCTGCGCCAGTTCCGCCGCAGCGTCGCCGACTTCCCCGAGCGCGTCGGCCATCTGGCCGCCGACCCCCAGCGTGTGGCCTATTGGCGCAGCGCGCTCGCCGCCCTGCCCGGCCGCAAGATCGGCCTGCTCTGGAAGAGCGGCATCAAGAAGGACGCCCGCCACCGCTACTTCGCGGGCTTCGAGGCGTGGGGCCCAGTGCTCGCCCAGCCGGGCGCGACTTTCGTCAACCTGCAGTACGGCGACTGCGCCGAGGAGCTGGCGCACGCCCGCTCGGCCTTCGGCGTCGAGATCTGGCAGCCGCCCGGCATCGACCTGAAGCAGGACCTCGACGAGGTCGCCGCCCTGTCCTGCGCGCTCGACCTGGTGCTCGGCTTCTCCAACGCCAGCTTCAACATCGCCGCCGGCTGCGGCGCGCCGAGCTGGCTGATCACCGTGCCGGGCTCCTGGCCCAGGCTGGGAACCGCCGACCGCTATCCCTGGTACCCGCAGGTGCGCATCTTCGCGCTCGAGAGCTACGGCGACTGGGCCCCGGTGATGGCCCAGGTCGCCGAGGCGGTGGGCGCCTTCGCCGCGGAACACTGAGCGGCTTCGGGGACTTCCTTAGGCGACGCGCGGGGCTTTGGCCCCCCGCAGCAAGCCTCAGGAGCGCGCGCCAATGCCCGGAACCAGTTTCGAGACCGACTCCGACTCCGACTTCGATTCCCAGGATCAGGCCGAGACCTTCGACGAGAGCATGACGGTCGGCGGCGAGGGCGACGTCTCGCTGGGGGATGAGTCTCCCCTGCCGGTGGGCGAGGACATGCGCACCTTCGAGGAGATGCCCGACGTCTATGACGTCACCACCGCGCTTGGAGACCGCGACGAGGACGAGGAGCTGGCGCTGGACGCCGACGAGTTCGACGAGAACGCCATCGACGACGACGACCTGGAGGACGACAACGAGCTCGACTACGGCGCGGTCGACGCCGAGCGCGAGGACGACCTGGACGGCCTGGGCGCCGAGCCGGGGGCGGGGTTCGACGAGGACCAGCTCTCGGCCAGCGACATCGAGGGCCTGGAGGAGGTCCGCGACGGCGACGAGGTGTCCGGCGGCGAGGACGACTTCACCAATTTCCAGGCCCGCAACGTCGGCGACGAGGACCTCAAGCGCATGGGCTATTCGGAGATCCGCGACGGCCAGACCCGGGCCAAGCCCGACGGCGCCTGAGCCGCGCGCATTCCGGCGCCCTCCCCGACGTCAGGCGGTTCTCGCTTGCAACCCGCGTGGCGGTCTTTAGTCTGGCCCGACTAAACAGTCGTTCGAATGCGGGCCGGAGCGGTCCGCCGGGGAGCCGGAATGAGACAACGTTTTGAAGGCACCGACAATTATGTCGCCACCGACGATCTGAAGGTGGCGGTCAATGCGGCCATCGCCCTCGAGCGTCCGTTGCTGATCAAGGGTGAACCGGGAACCGGCAAGACCGTGCTGGCCGAGGAGATCGCCAAGGCGCTCAACGCCGAGCTGATCACCTGGCACATCAAGTCGACCACCAAGGCCATCCAGGGCCTCTACGAATACGACGCCGTCACCCGCCTGCGCGACAGCCAGCTCGGCGAGGAGCGGGTCAAGGACGTCAGGAACTACATCAAGCGGGGCAAGCTCTGGGAGGCGTTCGATTCGCCCAAGCGCCCCGTGCTGCTGATCGACGAGATCGACAAGGCCGACATCGAATTCCCGAACGACCTCCTGCAGGAGCTCGATCGGATGGAGTTCTACGTCTACGAGACCAACGAGACGATCAAGGCCAAGGTCCGGCCGATCGTGGTCATCACCTCGAACAACGAGAAGGAGCTGCCGGACGCCTTCCTGCGCCGCTGCTTCTTCCACTACATCCGCTTCCCCGAGACCGAGACGATGAACGAGATCGTCGAGGTGCACTATCCGGGCATCAAGCAGAAGCTCGTCGCCGAGGCGCTGCGGATCTTCTACGACATGCGCAAGGTGCCGGGCCTGAAGAAGAAGCCCTC
>JAQGIJ010000655.1 GCA_028291285.1 Phenylobacterium sp.
AAGGTGGTGAACCTGATGGGGGTGCGCGGACCCGAGCAGGTGATGCTCTCGGTCCACGTGGCCGAGGTGCAGCGCTCGGCGCTGCGCCAGCTGGGGATCACCCAGATCCAGGGCGCCTGGTCCGACGCCGGCGCCATCGCCCTGCCCGAGCTCATCCTCAACCCCGATGCGCTGGTCAACATGGGGCTGTCGACCATGATCGGCCGCAACGTGACCCTGCAGGGCCTGTTCAACGCCCTCGAGACCAAGGGCTACGCCTCGATGCTTGCCGAGCCCACGCTGACGGCGCTTTCCGGGGAGACCGCGGTGTTCTTCGCCGGCGGCGAGTTCCCGGTCCCGGTCCCGCAGCTGCAGGGCGGCGGCCAGGCGCTGATCACCATCGACTACAAGCAGTACGGCGTCAGCGTCGGCTTCACCCCCACCGTCTACGGCGACACCATCAACCTGCTGGTCTCGCCGGAGGTGAGCGCCCTCGACAAGGAGAACAGCGTCGTCCTGCAGGGCTTCCGCATCCCGGGCATCACCACCCGGCGGGCGAAGACCACGGTCGAGCTGAAGAACGGCCAGAGCTTCGCCATCGCCGGGCTGATCCGGCGCGACTTCTCCGACAGCCTGAGGGGCATTCCCGGCGCGGCCAGCCTGCCGCTGTTCGGCGCCCTCTTCCGCTCCACCGCCTACCAGAACAACGAGACCGAGGTGGTGATCATCGTCACCGCCCATCTCGCCAAGCCGACGGACCGGACCAACCTCCTGCTGCCCACCGACACGCGCGAGGCGCCCAGCGTCGGCGAGCTTTTGCTGACGAACACGGTCGACAAGCCCAGGGCGCCGGCGCGCGCGGGCTCGGCCCCTGGCCAAGGACCCATGCAATGAGCCGCGCACGCCTCACCTTCCCGCTGCTGGCGCTGGCCGCCGGCCTCGCCGGCTGCGCCGACAGGACCGACAGAGCCGACGCGCCGCTGTCGGCGACCTTCGGCCAGGCCGTGGCCAGCCTGCAGAGCCAGGTCATCCCCCCCTCCCCCGACCAGGGCGCGACGGTGAGCTCCGCAGTCCGCGGCGCCGCGGCCATCAGGCGCTACGAGCGCGGCCAGCCGCGGCCTCTGGAGGCGGCGCCCACATCGAGCCTGGCCTACGCGCCAGCGCCGCCGCCGGGGGGCGGCCCCGAGGTGGTGCAGTAGGCGAAGACGAGAAAGGAGAGCCCATGACGAAAGCTCCCTATGTCCTGGTGGTCGGCGCGGACGCGCTGGGCGCCGAGGTGATCGACGCCGCGCTCGACGGCCTGGGGCTGCAGCGGCTGTCCGCCGAGCAGCCGTCGCCGGAGACCATGGCGGCCGCGGGCGCGATGATCGTGGCGGTGGCCGACGCCGCCGGACTCGACGGCTTCCCGCAGATGATCGCCGCCGCGCGCGGCCTGCCGGTCATCGCCGTCCTGGCCGAGGGCGGACACGAGGCGGTCCGGCGGCTGTTCCGCGCCGGGGCGGCCGACGTGCTCAGCACCCCCTTCTCGGCCGAGGCGCTGCGCCGCAGCGTTCGCGACTGCCTGGTGGCCACCGACATCCCCACCCAGCCGCGGGGCGAGGTGGTGAGCGTCATCAAGGGCGGCGGCGGGGCGGGCGCCACCATGCTGGCGCTGCACCTGGCGGCCTTGTTCGCCCGCGGCGACCCGCGCCGCCAGCGGCCGCCCCGGCGCACCGGGGTGCTGGACCTCGACCTGCAGTTCGGCGACACCGACCTGGCGCTGGACCTGCAGCCGCGCACCACCGTGGTCGACCTGATCCGCGCCGAGCAGCGGCTCGACGTGCGCCTCCTGGAAGGCCTCATGGTCGAGCACGCCAGCGGCCTGCGCCTGCTGGCGCCGCCGAAGGACCTGACGCCGCTCGATGCGCTGTCGCCGGACCTGGCGCTCTCCGTCGTGGAGCATGCCGCCTCGGCCTTCGAGCGCACCCTGATCGACATGCCGACCAACTGGTCGGACTGGACCGCCCCGGTGCTCGCCCGCTCGGACCTCATCGTCCTGGTCACCTCGCCGACGGTCGGCGGGGTGGTGGGCGCCCGGCGCGTGCTCGACGCGATCCAGGCGGCCGGGGTGTCGCGCCCCGTCTTCCTGGTGCTCAACCGCATCGTCGGCCTGCTCGACACCTATGAGAAGCCCGAGCGCGTCGGCCGCGCGCTCGACCGGCCGGTGGACGCCGCCCTGGTCTCCGACGCCGCCGCCGCGCGCGCCGCGGAGCGCGGCCAGCTGGTGCTGGACGCCTTCCCCAAATCGCCGATCAGCCGCGAGCTCGCGTCGCTGGCGGCCAAGCTGGACGGGCGCCTGGCCGGCGCCGCCATGGGCCCAATCCTCCGGGAGGCTGCGGAATGAGACTCTCCTTCAGCGCCGAGCCGCCGCGCCCGCCCGCCCGGCCGAGCGTCGAGCCCCGCGCCTTCGCCGCTCAGGCGGGCGAAACCTCGGCTGCGGACAACGCCTACTTCGAGCTGAAGACCAGGATGCACCGGCGGCTGATCGAGCGGCTGAACCTGACGGGCCTGGCGCAACGTCCGCCGCCCGAGGTGCGCGCGGAGGTCGCCGAACTCGTGGCCGCCCTGCTGCGCGAGGACGCCCTGCCGCTCAACGAGCACGAGTCCCGCCGGCTGGTGGACGACCTGATCAACGAGATCCTCGGCTTCGGCCCGCTCGAGCCGCTGCTGCGCGACCCCGACATCTCCGACATCCTGGTGAACACCTGCCGCGAGGTCTACGTCGAGCGGTTCGGCCAGATCGAGCTGACCGACATCCGCTTCTCCGACGAGCAGCACCTGCTGCGGGTGATCGAGCGGATCGTCGACAAGGTCGGCCGCCGGATCGACGAGAGCCAGCCGATGGTCGACGCCCGCCTGCCCGACGGCAGCCGGGTCAACGCCGTGGTGCCGCCGATCGCGGTCGACGGCGCCCTGCTCTCCATCCGCCGCTTCGCCCGCGTGCCCTACGACCTGGAGCGGCTGGTGGCGGTGGGCGCAGTCGACGCCGACGGCGCCGACGTCCTGAAAAATCTGGTCGCCTGCCGGCGCAACATCGTCATCTCCGGCGGCACCGGCACCGGCAAGACCACCCTGCTCAACGCCATGAGCCACGGCGTCGGCCCGCGCGAGCGGGTGGTGACCATCGAGGACGCCGCCGAGCTGCAGCTGCAGCAGCGCCACGTGGTGCGCATGGAGACCCGCCCGCCGAACATCGAGGGCCGCGGCGAGGTCACCCAGCGCGACCTGCTGCGCAATGCGCTGCGGATGCGACCCGACCGGATCATCCTGGGCGAGGTCCGCGCCGGCGAGGCGTTCGACATGCTGCAGGCGATGAACACCGGCCACGACGGCTCGATGACCACCGTCCACGCCAACACCCCCAGGGACGCCCTCTCCCGGCTGGAGCAGATGGTCAGCATGGCCGGCCTCGACCTGCCGATGCGTGCGGTGCGCACCCAGATCGCCAGCGCGCTGGACATCGTCATCCAGCTGAAGCGCTTCCCCGACGGCTCGCGGCGGGTGGTCAGCCTGCAGGAGATCGTCGGCATGGAGGGCGAGGTGATCACCATGCAGGAGATCTTCCGCTTCGAGCAGACCGCGCTCAGCGACACCGGCAAGGTGAGCGGCCGCTTCGCCTGGACCGGGCTTCGGCCGGACTTCCTGGACGCCTTCCGGGAGAACGGCCTGCGTCCGCCTCAGGGGATCTGCGGATGAGCTTCCTGATCGCCTACCTGGCCGTCGTCATCGCCATCGGCCTGGCCCTGCAGGGCGCCTGGCTGCTGTTGCGCAGCCTGGGCCGCGAAGCCCGCTCCGTCGATCGCCGCCTGGCGCAGGTGGAGCGCCGCGCCGCGACGTCGGGCTCTGCGGATTTCGCCGGCCACGGCGACCGGATCAGCGGCCTGATCGAGGCGCGCTGGCCCGGCCTGCGCGCGCGCCGGCTGGCGTCCGGAACGGCCCTGTCGTCCGCCCAGCTGCTCGGCGCCGGCCTCGGCGCCGGGCTGGCCCTCGCCATCGCCATCGTCCTGGCCGGCGCGCCCTTCTGGCTCGGCCTGGCGATCGGCCTGTTCGCCGGTGTCCTGCTCCCGCCGGTGGCGCTCTCCGCGCTCGCGGATCGGCGGCGCAAGGCCTTCCTGCGCCAGATGCCGCAGGCGGTGGAGCTGATGGCCCGCAGCCTGCAGGCCGGACATCCGGTGACCACCGCCATGGCCGTCGCCGCCGAGCAGATGCCGGCGCCGCTCGGGACCGAGCTGCGCCTGGTGCTGTCGGAGATGAGCTACGGCCAGGACCGCGACGCGGCGCTGCGCAACCTGTTGCAGCGCATGCCGGTCGCCGAGCTGCAGATGTTCATCGCCTCGCTGGAGGTCACGCGGGAGACGGGGGGCAACCTGGCCGAGGTGCTGGTCGGCCTGGCCGAGGCGATGCGCGCCAAGGCGCAGCTGCGCCGAAAGGCGGAGGCGACCTCGGCCGAGGGCCGTCTCTCCTTCTACGTGATCTCGGCCCTGCCGCTGGTGGTCGTGCTGGCGATCGTGGCGCTCAGGCCCGGCTACTACCAGGGCGTCATCGCCGACCCGCTGTTCTGGCCGCTGATGTCGATCCCGCCGACGCTCTGGCTGATCGGCGCCGCCGTGATCTGGCGGATGGTCAACTTCAGGATCTGACCTCATGACCTTCGTGCTCGCCATCGCCGCCCTCGCCCTCGCCCTGCTCGCCGCGGCGCTGGCCCTGCTGCTGGGCGCGGACAGGACCTTCGAGGCCCGGCTGGACACCCGCCTGGCGCCGCAGCCGTCCCAGGCCGCCGCGCTGCGCCCCCTGTTTGCCGGCCTGCGCCCCGAGCTGTCGCGCCTGCTGATGATCTGGGGCGAGCGCGCCGGCCGCGGCGGCCTCGAGGCCGCGGCGCGCACGGCCCTGCGCAGCCGGCTCGTCCAGGCGGGCTTCTACGGACAGCGCACGGCCGAAGCCTTCTTCGGCATCCGCGCCGCCGCGGCCGCGGTGATCGGCGGACTGGCGCTGGCCGGCGCGGTCGTCACCGGCGCGGGCCTGCTGGCGACCCTCTTCGTCATCATGGCGGCGGCGAACCTCGGCCTCTTCGCGCCGAACGTCTGGCTGCGGCGGCGCATCGCTGAGCGGCGCGAAGCCATGGCGCAGGGCCTGCCGGACGCCATCGACCTGATGGTGGTCTCCGTCGAGGCCGGCGCGACGGTGAGCGCCGCCCTGCAGCGGGTGGTGGCGGAGTTCGACGAGCTGCACCCGGTGCTCTGCGAGCAGTTCGGCATGATGCTGATGGAGATGCAGGCCGGCGCCAGCCGCGCCGAAGCCCTGAAGCGCCTGGCCCAGCGCATCGACAGCGACGAGGTGCGCGGCCTGACGACCCTGCTGATCCAGTCCGAGGCGGTGGGCGCCAGCCTGGGCGCCACCCTGCGCACCGTGGCCATCGAGACGCGCAAGACGCGTTACCTGGACGCCGAGCGCAAGGCGGCCGAGCTGCCGGTGAAGATGGCCTTCCCGCTGGTGCTCTGCATCTTCCCGTGCCTGACCGCGGTGATCTTCATCCCGGTCGGCATCATGCTGGTGCGCTCGGTGTTCGCCAACTAGCCCAGGCTCAGGCCTGGAGGATCCAGGCTGTCTGGAAGCCGGCCTGGGCGGTCTGCTGCAGCACCAGGTCTCCGCCCGGCGCGCCATCGAGCACGATGTGCAGGTCCGCGCCCTGCTGCGCTAGGTGATAGCTCGCGCCCGGGTCCAGCTGGATGCGGTCGCCCGCCGCGCCGCTGAAGTCCGTCACCGTGGTGACGCCGCCGTTGGCGCTGGCGTGGAAGACGTCCGCCCCGCCGCCGCCGGTCACGGTGTTCTGGCCCATGTCCCCGGAGATCCAGTCGGCCCCCGAGCCGCCGACGATCAGGTCGTCCCCCTGGCCGCCGCGCAGGGTGTCGCCGGCGGCGCTTCCGTGGATCGTGTCGGCGCCCCTGTTGCCGTTGACGTCGTTGTGGGCGCTGGACTGGGTGGTGTCGATCAGGTCGTTGCCCTGGCCGCCCATCAGGCTGTCGCCGACGCTCGAGCGCCCGATGATGGTGTCGTCGCCGCGGTTGCCGTTGATCTCGTCGTACTGCAGCCCGCCGGTGATCCGGTCGGCGCCGTCGAGCCCGCGGATGGCGTTGGGCCCGTCGGCCTGGCCGGCGATGACGTCGTCCCCGGCGGTCCCGTCGATGGCGCTGGGGCCAGGCGCCGGCGTCGTCCCGCTCGCCGCCCAAGGATGCGAGGTGTCGAGGCCGGGTTCGCTGGCCAGGTGGGTGGTGTTGCTGACCGTCGCGCCGGAGCCGCTGACCATCTGCGCGTCGGCGACGCCCCAGACCTTGGTCCCGTCCACCGTCGCCGAGGTTCCGCTGGCGTCCCACAGCACGCTGCCCTTGCCGAGGTCGTTGAGCACCGTGTTGGCCGACATGGTGATGGCGCTGCCGGCGTGCAGCCCGCCCTCCTCGCCATAGGCGACGATGTTGGGGTTCTGGCTGTTCGGCCCCTGCTCGATGGTGTTGCCGGTGATCACCGCCT
>JAQGIJ010000661.1 GCA_028291285.1 Phenylobacterium sp.
TGCCAGCATGAACGTGCTCGCATCCCACGCCGACGGCTGGCGGTCCGACGACGGCTACCACCTGACGATCCGCCGCGGTCCCTACTCCAAGCGCCTGATCGGCGAGCTGGTGACGCCCGACGGCGAGAAGCACGCCCTGGCGATGACCCGCAAGGACAGCGCCAACGACCTGCTGCTGCGGGCCGAGCGGGGTGTGATGAGCCATCGGCGTGGGGGGAGGATCGGATGAGCCTCGTGCCAGCGCTCGACCTCCGCCCCGCGAATTACGAGGGGCACCCCAATGACCCTTCGGCCGTCGCCAGGATCCCGGCCAACGTCGAGGCGGAGCAGGCGCTGCTGGGTGCGCTGCTCTACCAGAACGAGGCTTTCCATCTGATCGACGGCGTCGAGGCCAGGCACTTCTACGAGCCGTTCCACCAGCGCCTCTGGGACTGGATGGCTGAGCGGATCGGGAAGGGCATGCTGGCCGAGCCGGTGCTGTCGGCGCAGTACTTCGAGCGCGACCCGGCCTTCGAAGAGGTGGGCGGCATTCGCTACCTCGCCGACCTCGTCGAGCGGGCGCCGCCGCCGCCGAACGCGCCGCAGTATGCCCGCGAGATCGTCGACCTTGCCATGCGCCGGGACCTGCTGCGGCTGGCATCCGATCTCAGCCACAACGCTGTCGAGGCGGTGAGGGCGGATGAGGCGATCGGCCTAGCCGAGGCCGGCTTGCTCGCGATGCAGGTCAGCTCGCGCCGCCTGGAGCCGGTGACGGCCGCCTACGCCTCGGCCAAGGTGCTGGACTATCTCGATGCGCCGCCCGAGGTCGTCTATGGCGTGCGCACCGGCTTAGCCCCGCTCGACGAAGAGCTCGGTCCGCTCCTCGCCGGGGACCTGATCCTCCTGGCCGGCCGGCCCAGCATGGGCAAGTCCGCCGCGGCCGAGTGCATCAGCCTGAACCTGGCCGAGCAGGGCTACGGCGTGATCCAGATCAACGGAGAGATGACGCCCGACCAGATGGTCCAGCGCCATCTCTCCGACCTCTGCCAGCAGCACTACGGCGCGCGCGGGCCCGAGTACCGGGACATCCGGCGCCGCCGCATCACGCCTGACCAGCGCCAGATGCTGCAGTACGCCCATGAGCTGCTGCAGCCCTTGCCCATCGTCATGCTGAAGCGGGCCGGGCTGCGGCTCTCGCAGCTTCGCTCGGTCGCGCGCCGACAGACCGCCATCTGGAGCCGGAGCGGGATCAAGCTCGGCGCCCTGGTGATCGACCACATGGGCCTGGTGAAGGCGGACGGACAGATCCGCGACCGCTACGAGGCGCAGACGATCATCTCGAACGGCACGAAGGAGCTGGCGGAGGAGTTGGAGTGCCCGATCTTCGCCCTCAACCAGCTCAACCGCGAGACCGAGAAGCGGGACGATAAGCGGCCGCAGCTGTCCGACCTGCGCGACAGCGGCTCCTGGGAACAGGACGCCGACTACGTCATCGGCTGGTTCCGCGAGGCCTACTACGCCACCCGGGCGCCCGAGCCTGACCTCGGCGGCCTCGGCAAGAAGGGCGATGACCAGCAGCTGGCGTGGGCGGAATGGGACCGCGCCAAGCGCTCCAAGGTGGTCGAGGCCATCATCCTCAAGGCCCGCGCCGGGGCGACATCGACCGTAAAATTGTGGGGGGACGTGGCCCGGAACGCCATCCGCGGCGCGCCCCCGGAAGGGGACCTACTGTAATGCCTTTCCAAGCCGTAGCCTGGGCCTGGCGGGTGCCGGTCGCTGAGCCGGTGGAGCGCTGCGCGCTGCTCTGGTTGGCCAACCGCGCGGACGACGGCGGTGTGGCCTATGCAGTCGATTTGGAGGCGCTGGCCAGCTTCTGTGCTTGCCCGTGCGCGGCGCTGGACGCGGCTCTGAATCGCCTAGCCGACGCCGGCTTGATCTCCACAACGGACCTGGGCGACGCCTACTGGGTCGACCTGCCGATCAGTTGGGAGTGGGTGCTCAGCGGCGCGGCCAACAGCCTGCCGCTGCCGACGAAGCTCCGCGCTGAGGTCGTAGCCGCAGCCGATGGCCGGTGCTTCGCCTGCGGTGACCGCGACGAGCCCCACGTCGACCACATCATCCCGCGGGCCAAGGGCGGCACGAATGATCGCGCCAACCTTCAGGTGCTCTGCGGGGACTGTAACCGTCGCAAACGCGACAAGCTTGGGTGGGTGCAATTGTGATGGGCGACACGGCTGAGAACGCTCCTGACCCGCTCGTGCCGGCCGAGTGCTCCATGGCGGGCAACGACTGGTTCCCACTGCACTTCGATCGCCTCCGGAAATCCAAGTGGTGGCGCCGGGCATCCGACCTGGCGCGGGCGAGGAATGTGATGCTCTGGGGGGAGGCCTACAAGCAGGTCCCGGGCGGCTCGATGCCCGACGACGACGACGAGCTGGCCGAGGCCGCCGGCTTCGGTATGGACGTCGAGGCGTTCATGGCCGCCAAGGCTGAAATCATGGCCCCTTGGACGCTCTGCAGCGACGGGCGCTGGTATCACCCGACCGTTTGCGAGGTGGTGCTTGAAGCGTGGGAAAAGGCCTCAGAGCGTCGTAAGGCTGCGGCGGCGAAGAAAGCGGCTCAGCGCGCGAAAGTCAGGGGACAAAGCCCGTCTGCTTCCATCGTCCCCCGCAATGCGCGAGCTGTCCCCCACGACAGCGCGAATGTCCCCGAGGACAATCCAGAAACAGGCCGGGACATTGATGCACAGGAGAGGAGAGGACAGGACACGACAGGACACCCTTCCGAACCTGAAGGTTCGGCGCAAAGCGCGGTCGATGAAACCGACGATCAAGACCCCCTGGCGGGCCTTCGCGCCATGCCGATCGCCACCGGGGCGTGGCGTCTTGGCCTGAAGGTCCTGATGGAGCTGGGCGGCCAGACCGAGACCGCCGCCCGGAAGGTCCTCGGCAAGTTCAAGCAGGAGGGCCTCACGCCGCCTGAGATGTGGGAAATAGCGGAGGCTGCCCTCGACCTGGGCACGCCAGACCCGGTCCCCTACCTGGTGAAGGCGGC
>JAQGIJ010000670.1 GCA_028291285.1 Phenylobacterium sp.
AGGCCGAGGTGCGCGACATGCTCTTCGCCTTCATCATCGCCAAGCACGTGAAGTCCAACTCGATCGTCTACGCCAAGGACGGCCAGACGCTGGGCATCGGCGCGGGGCAGATGAACCGCAAGGACTCCGCCCGCATCGCCGCCCTGCGCGCCGCCGACTTCGGCCTGGACCTCACGGGCTCGGCCTGCGCGTCCGAAGCCTTCTTCCCCTTCCCCGACGGCCTGATCCAGGCCGCCGACGCCGGCTGCACGTCCGTGATCCAGCCCGGCGGCTCGATCGGCGACGCGAAGGTGATCGAAGCCGCCGACGAGCGCGGCCTGGCCATGGTCTTCACCGGCGTGCGGGTGTTCCGGCACTAAGTCTTTCCCTCCTCCCCTTCATGGGAGGGGGAGAGCGGGGCGTGCTCGCTTACTTCCGCCGACGCTTCGGCGGCTCGGACATCGCCAGTTCGCGCAGGGCGGCGTTGGCGATGGTGAGCTTGGCGAAGGTCCAGGGACCGGCGGAGGCTTCGATCTCGGCCAGCGTGCGGCAGGCGGCGGCCACCTGGTCGGCGCGCGGCGCGCTCCAGGCGCCCACCGCGGCGCGGGCGCCGGCGGGATCCGCGGAAGCCTTGGGATCGCCGTCGGCCTCCATCACCGAGCGCGCCACCGCAGCCTGTTCGGCCAGCAGCTCCTCGATCAGGCGGCGAAGCGCGGTGCGCTCGAAGCTGTCGCCCACCGCATAGCCGGCCGCCGCCGCCCGCAGCCGGTCGAAACCGAACGCCTCGCCCGCCGCGTGGTAGAGCCTGGCGACGCTGCGCAGCGGCCAGTTGGAGGCCTGAGCCAGGTCGACGAGGTCGGCCGCCGTGCTGATCGCCTGCAGGACCGAGGCGGCCTGCGCCGGCGCCTCGGGCGCGCCGGCCTCCAAGAGGGTGCGGGTGCGCGCCGCGATGGCCTCGCGCTCCACGGGCGAGGCGACGTCGACGGCGAGCGCGCGCAGGCTCCTGAAGCCCGGCCCATAGCGCTCGACGAGCGCCTGGACCCCGCCCTTGTCGCGCGCGGCCCGCCGGGCCAGCCAGAAGGCCGTCCCGCGCAGCGCCGCCGCGATCTGGCGGAACAGCGCCATCTGGCCGGCGGCCGGCGCCTGGCCGTCGAGGGCCTCGACCTCCGCCCACAGCTGCTCCACGTCCAGCACGGCCTTGGCCGCCTCGTAGCCGGCGGTGAAGGCGGTGACGTCGCAGTTGGCCGCGCTCATCAGCCGATCCGGGAAGCTGGGTCCGCAGCGGTCGATGGCGTCGTTCGCGACGACCGTGGCGATGATGTCGGGCCGCAGCCGATGGCGCTTCAGCGCCTCGTCGAACTTGCGCAGCGGCTTGGGAAAATAGCCCTCCAGCGCGGCCTCGAACCACGGGTCCTCGGCCGCCCGGCTGCCGGCCATCTCCCGTTTCAGCTCCAGCTTGCCGTAGGCCAGCAGCACCGCCAGCTCCGGCCGGGTCAGGCCGCGCCCGGCCTCCTTGCGCGCGGCGATCTCCGCGGGTCCGGGCAGCCCCTCGACGACGCGGTCCAGCCGGCCCTCCGCCTCCAGCCGGGCCATGAACTGGGCGTGCGGCTCGAGCTCGCCGGCGGCGTCCATCTCCATCAGCGAGAGCGCCAGGGTCTGGTCGTAGTTGTGCGCCAGGACGTGGGCCGCCACGTCCTCGGTCATCGACTTCAGCAGCGTGTCGCGCCGCTTGCGCGTGAGCCGGCCCGAGCGCTCGAGGGCGCCGGTGAGAATCTTGATGTTGACCTCGTGGTCGGAGGTGTCGACGCCGGCCGAGTTGTCGATCGCGTCGGTGTCGATGCGGCCGCTCTTCTCGGCGAACTCGATCCGCCCCGCCTGGGTGACACCGAGGTTGGCGCCTTCGCCCACCACCTTGACCCTCAGGTCGGCGCCGTTGATCCGCACCGGATCGTTGGCCTTGTCGCCGACCTCGACATTGGCCTGGCGGGTCGCCTTCACATAGGTGCCGATGCCGCCCAGGTAGAGGAGCTCGGCGGGCGCCTTCAGGATCGCCGTGATCAGCTCGGCCGGGCTGAGCTCCTTGGCCTGGATGTCGAGCGCGGCCTGGACCTCCGGCGTCAGGGTGACGGACTTCAGCGTGCGCGCGAAGACGCCGCCGCCTTTGGAGAGCGCCGTGCGGTCGTAGTCGGCCCAGGAGGAGCGCGGCAGGGCGAACATCCGCTTGCGCTCGGCGAACGACTTCGCCGGGTCGGGGTCGGGATCGAGGAAGACGTGGCGGTGGTCAAAGGCCGCGATCAGCTTGGTCTGCTGCGACAGCAGCATGCCGTTGCCGAACACGTCGCCCGACATGTCGCCCACCCCAATGACGGTGAACGCCTCGGCCTGGATGTCCTTGCCGAGCTCGCGGAAGTGCCGCTTCACCGCCTCCCAGGCGCCGCGGGCGGTGATGCCCATCTCCTTGTGGTCGTAGCCGGCCGAGCCGCCCGACGCGAAGGCGTCGCCCAGCCAGAAGCCGTAGCTTTCCGCCACCGCGTTGGCGATGTCGGAGAAGGTGGCGGTGCCCTTGTCGGCCGCCACCACCAGGTAGGGATCGTCGCCGTCATGGACGACCACGCCTTCCGGATGGGTGACCACGCCGTCGGGCGTGAGGTTGTCGGTGAGATCGAGGAGGCCGTGCAGGAAGGTCCTGTAGGCCGCCACCGCCGCCTCGCGCGTGCCGTCCGGCGCGCCGCCCTTGGGCAGCAGCTTGGGATAGAAGCCGCCCTTGGAGCCCACCGGCACGATCACGGCGTTCTTCACCTGCTGGGCCTTCACCAGGCCAAGCACCTCGGTGCGGAAGTCGTCGCGCCGGTCGCTCCAGCGCAGGCCGCCGCGGGCGACCGGCCCGAAGCGCAAGTGCACCCCCTCCACGTCCACGCCCCAGACGAAGATCTCGCGGAACGGCTTGGGCGCGGGCAGGTCGGCGAGCTCGCCGCTGGCCACCTTGAACGAGATGTACGGCTTCGGCTGGCCGTCCTCCGCCAGCTGGTAGAAGTTGGTGCGCTGGAGGGCCTGGACCAGCAGGCCCAGCCGGCGCAGCACCCGGTCGTCGTCCAGGCTCTCGACGTGCTGCAGCGCCTCGACGATCTCGGCCATGACCGCCTTGGACTGCTCCTCCCGGCCGGCCAGGTCGGCGATGATCGCCGGGTCGAAGCGGGTGCGGAAGAGGTCGAGGATCAGCCGGGTGACGGCCGGATTGTTGGAGAGCGCCTCCTCCTGCGAGCGCTGGGTCGGATCGAGCCCCGACTGCTGGCGGTAGCGCGCCAGGGCGCGCACCAGGGCGGCGTCGCGCCACGGGATCGACAGCTCCAGCACCAGCCGGTTGAAGCCGTCGTTCTCGGTCCGCCCGGTCCAGACGGCGGCGACGGCCTCCTCGAAGGCCGGCTTGATTTCGGAGAAGACCAGGTTCCCGCCGCGCGGGTCCTCGATCTCGAAGTCGTGCACCCAAATGGGCGGCTGGCCGGCCGGGGTCACGGGGAAGCCCGCCTCGGCCATGGCCTTCAGGCCCATGTTCTCGAGGATCGGCAGCACCTCGGCGAGCGGCGCCGGCGCGCCCGGGCGATAGAGCTTGAAGTGGAACTGGGTGGGGCCGTCGGAGGGGAGGCGGTAGGCCCTCGCCCAGACGGGGGCCTCGCCCATGGTCTCGATGACACCCACGTCCGCCAGCGCTTCGGGCGCGTCGAAGCGGTCCTGGTAGCCGGGCGGAAAGGCGTCGCGATATCGCCGCAGAGTCTCGGCCAGCGCGTCGGGCGTTTCCGCGCGGGCGCGCACCGCCGTCTCGAAGCGGTCGCGCCAGCTGCGCGCCACCTCCGCGATCGCCGCCTCGAGCGGCTTGAGCGCCGGCCAGGGGTGAGCGCCAGGCGAGA
>JAQGIJ010000012.1 GCA_028291285.1 Phenylobacterium sp.
CGCGCAAGCGTGGAAATCGCCTCAGCTGCGCGCGGGCAGCGGGAACTCCAGCCGGCCGGGATCGAAGCCGAGCTGGCGGATGCGGGCGATCGCCTCGGCCTTCGCCGCCGCGGGCAGGGTCGGCCGCTGCGACATCAGCCACATGTACCTGCCGTCACGGGTCGAGAGGATCAGCCAGCCCTCGGCCGGGCTGTGGTCCAGGACTTGGTACTCCTGGGTGATCAGACCGCCGAAGAAGCTCATGCGGAACCGGGCGTTGGAGGGGTCGGCCACGCGGGCCTTGGCGCGCCATTCCGCCAGCGGACCGTCCGGCGCGCCCTTGTGGCAGGACTGCACCACCGCGAAGCCGTCGCTGGTGCGGGTCCAATCCGAGGCGCCCCCGGTGCAGCCGCGCTGCAGCTGGTTGGGCACCCGGGCCACCTCGTACCAGCGGCCCATGATGCTGCTCAGCTCGATCTTCTGGATCGGCTGCGGCGTGGCGGGCGCGGCGGCCAACGCAGGCGCGGCGGCGAGGCACACGGTCGCCGCGGCGACAGAAATCAACAAACGCTTGAGCATGAGCCTTGGATACCGCTGCACTGTGACAAACGGAACGCCGGCAGGATTCCGGCGACCGCTGCATAATGACGCAACAGTAGCGTGGCGTTTTTATCTCACCCGGCTTACAGGCATTTCACTCTGCGGCGGCGACGAGGCCCTGCCGAACGCGGTCCTTGAAGTTGATCTGGCGCAGGAAGGCGATGCCCTCCTCGGCGATATCGTCGCCGATCATGCGGTCGCCCTCGGCCCGCAGCTCCTCCAGGTCGACATAGGTGGCGTAGAAGGCGCGGGTCCGCGCGGTGATGATCCCGGCGTTGACCAGGGTCTTCACCAGCACCCGGAAGATGTTGGCCTGCTCGGCCATGTCGGCGCGGCGCACGTCGTCGGTGACGATCTCGGCCATCTCGGTCATGACCCGGTTCGGGTCCAGGCCGAACTCGGCGTAGAGCTCCACCTGCTGCGAGGGCGCCATCAGGTTGAACAGCAGGGTCTGGAAGCAGTGCGCCGCCCAGTCCTCGATGATGTCGTGCTCGGCGGGCGTGAGCTTGGGGATGGTGCGGTCGGCCCAGATCTTCCCGAATTTGTGGTGGAAGGCCTCGTCGGTCATCACCAGCTGGGTGAGCTTGCGGGCGAGCGGATCGTTGGTGTGGGTGAAGACGGTGGCGAAGGCGCCCATGGCCAGGCCCTCGACCAGCATCTGCATGCCGATGATCTTCTTGTAGACCTCCGGCGCGCCGATGATCTCGACCAGCAGGTCCTTCAGGATCGGGCCGCAGGCCACCGGCCGGCCCCAGCGGGCGTGGATATACTTGGCGAAGGCGGTGACGTGGCGCGCCTCCTCGCGGGTCTGGTTGGCGGCGTACTCCTGCGCCCCCTGGTCCTTCAGCACGTGGCAGAGCGAGGCCGAGAGGTTCAGCGCCCCCTGCTCGCCGTGCAGGATCGAGGAGAAGGTCCACTGGGTCATCCGGTTGGCGAACCGCACCCGGTCGCGGTGGTCCTTCAGATGGCCGGAGACGTAGTCGGTGGCCATGGCCCCGATCAGCTTCTCCGGCAGGATCATCTGATCCTCCATGTCGAAGGGCTCGGAGAAGTCGATGTACCTGGGGTCCAGCGGGTCCCAGAAGTGGTCGTGGGTGGCGGCGATGATCCTGTCGAAGGCGGAGGACCGGGCGTTGTAGCGGTCGAGCTCCAGCATGGACTCGAAGTCGTCCGGCGCCACCGCGTCGTAGATCGCGTCCTTGGTGATGTTGCCGTCGTGCGCCATCGGTCCCTCGCTCCGTCCGCCGGAGCGGAACCCTGCGCCGTCAGCCGGGTCACGTCAACGAAGTTGACGCATCCGTCATCTTTACGCGTTGACGCTCGGGGTCAACGTCAGGCGCCCGCCTCGATGCCGTCGATTTGGGCGTCGGAGAGGCCGAAGTGGTGGCCGATCTCGTGGACCAGCACGTGGCCGACCAGCTCCTCCAGGGAGACGTCGCCGCGCTCGGCCCATTCGTCGAGGATCGGCCGGCGGTAGAGGAAGACCATGGAGGGCTGGGGCGCCTGGCCGAGCACCGAGCGGCGGGCGAGGTCGAGCCCCTGATAGAGGCCGGTGAGATCGAAGGGGTCCTCGATCCCGAGCTCCGCCAGCACCTCCTCCTCGGCGAAGTCCTCCACCCGGAACAACACCTCGCCGGCCAGCTTGCGGAACCCCTCGGGAAGCGCGGCGAACGCCGCCTCGGCGAGCGCGGCCATGTCGTCGAGGCTGGGGGCAGGGCCGAAGTGGTGGAGGGAGCCCCCGCCGCCGCGCGCCTCACTCATCCGGCACCACGATCGACGGGTTCTCCGGCAGGCGGGCCTCGAACAGGCCGATGTCCAGGGGCTGCTGCGGCTCCACGGGGCGGAGCGGCTGGCGGGCGATGGCGCGCAGGGTCTCCGGATCCACCGTGCGGCCCGAGCGGCGCGCCTGCCGGGCCTGGGGCGCGGCGACCGGCCGCTCGGCGCTGGCGATCCGCCAGTACGAGACGCTGAGGCGCCAGGCGGTCTGCGGCGGGGTCTCCGGCGGCGCGGGCCAGCGGCGGCCGTCCTGGAAGGTGGGCTGGACCGGCGAGAGCGGCGCCGTGCGCCCGGGCTCCGCCACCACCTGCGCCACCAGCCTGCACCAGCGGTCCTCGACCGCCGGCGTGAAGCCGCTGCGCTCGTCCTCCAGCCGCCCGCGGTAGGCGTCGAGCGCCGCCTCCCGCGTGGCGAAGGCCGGGCCGACCGCGTCGGTGGTGAAGACCACCGCCTCGCCGGCCGCCGCCGCGGCCTCGCGTTCGCGCGCGGCCCGCGCGCGCGGCTGGCTCAGGGCCAGCTCCGCATTGGCGGCCACGGGATAGAGGATGGCGGTCATGTCCCCGATCATATGCGGCAAAACGGCTCGTGTGCCGGATCTGAAGTTCGCCGTGGTGTCGGTCGAGCTCTGAGCGAACTTCAGATCCAAGAGGCGCACGAAGGAAAATAGGCGTGGCCAGTGTCCTTTTCGATTCCGAAGTTCGCTCGCGCTCGCCACCAGCTCCGGCGAACTTCGGAATTGGGACACTGGGCGTATAAACGCGGCAGGCGTGCGGCGGCGCCCGGAGCCGCCTAAGCTCGAAGGGAGTGATTCGCCCGCCACACGCGCGGGCGCGGACGAGGCGGATGAGCGCGCACGAACTGATCCTGGCCGCGGCCGCAGGCGCCGTGTCCCTGGCGATCTGCGCCGTCCTCTGGGCGCTGGCCCAGCGGCGTCAGGCGCAGGGCCGCGTCGACGCCCTCGCGCGCCAGCTGGCCGACCTGGAGCGCCAGGCCGACGCCGCCCAGGCTTCGGCCGAAGCCTTCGATTCCGCCCTGCTGTCCATGGAGGAGGGCCGCGCCAGCCTGGCCTCTGGCGAGGAGTCGCTCGCCGCCTGCGCCGCCGCGCTCGGCGTCGAGGAGGCCACGCCGCAGGGGCTGGTGAACGCCCTGATGCGCGCCGACCCGGATCATGCCCGCCGCCTGCGCGCGCTTTTCGAGCGGGGCGAGGCCTGCGCCTTCGACGTGCAGGGCCCGGCCGGCGCCGTTTCGGTGGAGGGCCGCGCGGCGGGCGCCATCGCCTGGCTCAGGCTCTCGGCGGTGCTGGGCGAGGCGCCGGGCCTGCCGACCGCGCCGCGGTTCGCCGCGTTCCTGAACGCGCGCGCCGGCCCGGCCTGGATCGCCGCGGCCGACGGCTCGCCAGTCTGGGTCAACGCCGCCTGGCTGCAGGCGGCCGACGCCGCCAGCCTCGACGAAGCCGCTCTGCGCGGCGCCGCGTTCGACCGCGGGGCCGACGCCCTGGCGAGCGAGGCGGCCAACCTCGGCCACCGCCGCCAGGCGGTGCGCTGGGTGACCGTCGGCGGCCGGCGGCGCGCCTTCCAGGTCACCGCCCAGCCGCTGGAGGGCGGCGGCGTCGGCGTCTGGACCGACGACGTCACCGAGCTGGAGGAGATCCGCGAGATCCTCAAGCGCAACGTCGAGGCGCATGACGAGACGCTGAACCACATCGCCGAGGCGGTGGCGGTCTTCAGCCAGGCCAAGCGGCTGAGCTTCCACAACACCGCCTTCGCCGAGCTGTGGGGCCTGGAGCCCGCCTGGCTGGCCGACCAGCCCAGCCACAGCGAGATCCTCGACCGGCTGCGCCAGCGGCGGCGGCTGCCGGAGACCGCCGACTACGGCAAGTGGAAGGCCGCCGAGCTCAACCGCTACGAGCAGCTGGCCGCCGGTCCCGACGACCTGTGGAGCCTGCCGGACGGCCGCACGCTCAAGGTGGTGCGCCAGCCGCACCCGATGGGCGGCCTGCTGCTGCTGTTCTCCGACATCACCGGCGAGCTGAAGCTGAAGGCGCAGTACAACGCCCAGATCCAGGTGCAGCAGGCCACCCTCGACAAGCTGAGCGACGCGGTGGCGGTGTTCGGCTCCGACGGCCGGCTGCGGCTTCACAACGACGCCTTCGGCCGCTTCTGGGCGATCACGCCGCAGCAGCTGGAGACCGCCGGCGATTTCGAAGGCGTGGTCGAGCTCTGCATTCCCAAGCTGCACGACCAGGTCCTCTGGCGCGAGCTGAAGGGCCGCGTCGCCGACCCCGACCCGAGCGCCCGGGCGCCCATGTCCGGCGAGGCCAAGACCTCCGACTCGCGGATCATCGAATACCAGTCGCGGCCGCTGCCCGACGGGGCGACCCTGATCGCCTTCACCGACGTCACCGACGCGCGCAAGCTGGAGAGCGCGCTGGCCGCCCGCGAGGCGGCGCTCGCCGAGGCCGAGCGGCTGAAGCGGGATTTCGTCGGCAACGTCTCCTACGAGCTGCGCACCCCGCTGACGACGATCATCGGCTATTCCGAGCTGCTCGAGCGCTCCGGCGAGGCGCTATCCGAGCGCGGGCGCGGCCATGCGGCGGCGGTGAAGGCTGCGGCCACCCAGCTCGCCCGCTCCATCGACGACGTGCTCGACATGGCCCAGATCGACGCCGACGAGATGGCGCTGGACGTGGAGGACGTGCGCGTCGCCGACCTCCTGCTGTCGGTGGCCAGCCGCTGGCGCGGCGAGGCCGAAGCCATGCGCATCTCGCTGATCGTCGAGCGGCCGGACGACGTGGGCGTGATCCGCGGCGATGCGCGCCGGCTCGCCCAGGTGCTCGACCATCTGGTCGAGAATGCGCTGGGCCAGACGCCGCCGGACGGGAGCGTGACCATCGCCGCGCGCCGGGCGCTCGGCGAGATCCAGCTGCAGGTCTCCGACACCGGGCGGGGCATCCCCTTCCACGTCCAGGCGCACATCTTCGACCGCTTCGTCGGCCGCGAGCGCGGCGGCCCGGGGCTGGGCCTGGCCCTGGTCAAGTCGCTCACCGAGCTGCACGGCGGCTGGGTGGCGCTGGAGAGCGAGCCCGGCTCGGGGGCCACCTTCACCTGTCACCTCCCCGAAGAAGCCCACGCCCCCACCGCGGTCCAGCCGGAGCTGGGATTCGC
>JAQGIJ010000016.1 GCA_028291285.1 Phenylobacterium sp.
TGATCCGCGTCCGCACGTCGCCAGGAGGCCGCCGTTGACTGACGTGACCTATGTCCCCCGCCGGGTCTCCGGTCGTGAATTCGGCTTCGCGGGCGCGGCCTGCCTGGTCCGAAAGCCTCATGCCCGCATCACCGAGCCGCTGGTCTCCGAGCGATGAGGGCCGCCGCTGAAGACGCTCGTCCCCTGCCCCAGGTCCGCTTCTGGAACCGGAGCTTCATGGCGCTCGTCGTGGCGCCGGAGTTCCCGATGGGGGACTGGTTCGCCGCCCTCGACCGGCAGCTGTTGAGCGCCCCGGGGTTCTTCTACGGACGGCCGGTCATCGTCGATCTGTCGGCGGCCGTCGGCGACGCCGGCCCGGGCGCCGCCGCCATCGTGCTCGACGGGCTCGAGGCGCGCGACCTGCGGCTGGTGGGCGTGGAGGGGGTCGATCCCTCCCTGCTCGCCGGCACGCCGTGGGCGCGGCTCGAGGCCTTGCCCGGCCGCGACCTCGCGGTCGAGCCGGACCCGCGCCCGACGCCCGACCTCCCCACCGTCCCTGACGCGCTGCTGATCGACAGGCCGGTGCGCTCCGGACAGTCGATCGTCTTCGAGGCGGGCGACGTCACCATCGTCGGCTCTGTCGCCTCAGGTGCGGAGGTGATCGCCGGCGGCTCGATCCACGTCTACGGCGCGCTGCGCGGGCGCGCGATCGCCGGACAGCGCCTCGGCCCCACCGCACGCATCTTCTGCCGCCGGCTGGAAGCCGAGCTCGTGGGCATCGACCGGCTCTACCGCAGCGCCGACCACTGGGGGACGACCCTGCACGGCCGTCCGGCGCAAGTCCTCTGCGACCGCGGCGCGCTCAGGCTGTTCGCGTTCGACTGAAGAACGGATCTCGCCGTTTCGGCGAGGAAAGAAGGAGTGTGTTCCAATGTCGAAGGTCTTGGTGGTCACGTCCGGCAAGGGTGGCGTGGGGAAGACGACATCGTCGGCGGCGCTCGGCGCCGCCCTGGCGCAGGCGGGCCAGAACGTCGTCGTCGTGGACTTCGATGTGGGCTTGCGAAACCTCGACCTGGTGATGGGCGCCGAGCGCCGCGTCATCTTCGACCTGGTCAACGTCGTGCAGGGCGACGCCAAGCTTCCGCAAGCGCTGATCCGCGACAAGCGGGTGGAGACTCTCTGGCTTCTGCCGGCGTCCCAGACGCGGGACAAGGAGGCGCTCACGGAAGCCGGCGTCGAGCGCGTGATCGCCGAGCTGCGCGAGCGGTTCGACTGGATCGTCTGCGACAGCCCCGCCGGGATCGAGAAGGGCGCGACGCTGGCCATGCGCTTTGCGGACCTGGCCGTCGTGGTCGCCAATCCCGAGGTCTCGTCGGTGCGTGACAGCGACCGCATCATCGGCCTGCTGGACGCCAAGACCCGCCGGGCCGAAGACGGCGAGCGGCTGGAGAAGCACCTGCTGCTCACCCGCTACGACGCGGTCCGCGCGGCGCGCGGCGAGATGATGAAGGTTGAGGACGTGCTGGAGATCCTGGCGATCCCGCTGCTGGGCATCGTCCAGGAAAGTCCCGACGTGCTCACCGCCTCCAACGTCGGCTCGCCGGTCACCCTGCACAACCCAGCCTCCCCGGTTGCGCGGGCTTATTCCGACGCGGCCCGCCGGCTCATGGGCGAGGTGGTTGCGATCCGCCACCCCGGCGAGCGCCGCAGCCTGATGGACCGGCTCTTCGGCCGGAGGGCGGCCGCGGCATGAGCATCCTGAAATTCTTCAACCGAAACCGTTCGGCCCCGGTCGCCCGCGACCGCCTGCAGCTGCTCCTCGCGCACGAACGGACGCTCTCCGGCCGCACCGACCTGGCGGCCGTCCTTCAGCGGGAGATCCTGGAGGTCATCGCCCGGCACATCCCGATCGATCGGGAGAAGGTCGTGGTTCGCCTCGACCGCGGCGACCAGGTCTCGACCCTCGAGATCGATATCGAGATGCCGGAGGTCGCGCTCACGCCCAACTGAACGCGGGTCGCGCCTCAGGATGGGTGGACCGGCGGCTTGCGTCGAAAGCAAAGCTGCGCCGCTCCGACGTGACCCTAAGCACCGTGTAAAACCACTTGAGCTAAGCGACTGGGCGACCGTCGTCGCAGGCCTCAGCCGCAAGTTTGCCGCAATTAAGGCGATAATGGGGCGACTGGTCAGGATGGATGTTCAGGTCATTCTCAACGGAGCACGTCCATGAAGTGGATCAATATCGGAACACTGCTTTTGGTGGTGGTGGGCGGCCTATACCTTGGAACGACCGCCCTAGTCGGAGGCGGCGGCGACTTGCTCGCCAACGTGCCCGCGGCGCGTCTCGTATTCGCCGCTATCGGAGCCTCAGCGGTTTGGCAGCTGATCCCGCTCTTCCGGTCATGGCGACTGGGGGAAATCGACGCTGAGGCGCACCCGAGTCACGGTCACGCTGCTCATTAAATCGGGTCAGGTCGATTACGCCCAAACGCCGATTGCCGCGCACCGGCGTCGGGGGCCGGGCGGTCAGCCTCCGTCGATATAATTTAGGCCGCTCGTTCAGCCGCAAGGCGCCATACATGTCCCGGGAGGTGCGAGGAGCGCCTCGCACGCCCGAGGGACCTTATGAGCTTTACGATCTACGACGCGTCCGCGCCCGTCTTCACCGCCGCCCTGAGGAACATGGAGCAGTGGCTCGAGAAAGCGCTTAGTGAAGGCAAGGACGAGGCAAGCCTGGTGGCGGCCCGGCTCGCGCCGGACATGCGGCCCTTCTCAGCCCAGATCCAGATGTCCTCTGACACCGCCAAGAGCACGGTCGCGAGACTGACCGGCGTGGAAGCCCCGTCCATGCCTGACACGGAGACCAGCTTCGTCGAACTCAAGGCGCGCTGCCAGCGCACCATCGACTTCATCCAGAGCGTCGACAGGTCCGCCTTCGACGGCGCCGCGGATCGCCAAGTCGTTCTGAAATTCCCCAACGGCTCAGGCTACGAGTTCACAGGTCGCGACTATCTGACCAGCTTCGCCTTGCCGAACTTCTTCTTCCACGCCACGACCGCCTACGCCCTGCTGCGGGCGAACGGGGTAAGCCTCGGCAAGCCTGACTTCCTGCAGCACCTGGGTCCGCCCAACATCGTCGCAGCCGCCTAGCGCCAGGAGGCAGGCGTTCGCACCGCGGGCATGGCTATGGAATCGCGGCTGAGGTTTGGCCTGCTGCTGGTCGCCGCGACCCTTGCCGCCGCACCTGCCTGGGGGGCCGGTCTGAGCCAGGCCCAGGTGCGCGCCTTCTTCGCCCAGCAGGAACGCGCCTGGAACGCCGGGGCGCTGGAGGCCTATTTCACGGCCTTCCAGCCTGACGCGGTCTTCACCGACCAGTACCGGACCCCCGCCGGACAGATCGTGCCCTACGGCAGCAGCACCTTGGCCAAAGCCCGGGTCCAGACCCGCAAATTCCGCGCGGCGTCCAAGGTCTCCGAAACGGGCGAGATCGTCCGGATCGCCCTGGGCCCCGACGGCCGCACGGCGCAGATCCTCTCCCGTGAGGTGTCGCGCATCCAGGGCGCGAAGGGCCTGCGGGTGACCTGCGCCGTGCGCGTGCAGGAGCTTGTCCTCGCCGCCGGGGGCCTGCGCTCCAAGGGCCAGACCGACACCTACAGCCGCTGTGCGCGCTAGTTCGGGCCGCCGCGCCCTTGATCCGCTGGGTCGACCCCGTTTGGAGTGCAGCGGTAAAGTGGTGAGAGCCAAGGGAGCAGCCCATCGATGAGCAGCGCCAACCTCAAACGTCGGAGTTTTCTGGGCGCCGCCGGGTTGCTGATGACACCGGGCGCCAGCCTCGCCGCGCCCGGCAAGCCGATGGTTGTGATCGAAACCAACCACGGCGCGATTGTCGTCGAGCTCGAAGCTCAAAAGGCTCCAATCACCGCCGCCAACTTCCTGCGCTACGTGGACGCGCGCGCATACGACGGCGGATCTTTCTTCCGGGCGGCGCGAGAGCCTGGCGCACCCAGGCAGGGGACCATCGTGGGCGCACCTAGCCCGAAGGTGCATCCCTATCCGCCGATCCGGCACGAGAGCACGACGACGACTGGCCTTCGACATACGACGGGCACGATCTCGCTCGGCCG
>JAQGIJ010000050.1 GCA_028291285.1 Phenylobacterium sp.
TACGGCTACCCCCGCTAGAGCGACTTCGGCTCAGCCGATCGCCGTGGGCTTGGTCGCCGGTGGGACGGCGCGGCTCAGTGTCGGAACCCCCAGGCGAACTGGAAGACGCTGACGGCGATCTCCAGGAAGATCAGCACCACGACGATGATCTCCAGGCGTAGCGAGCGCTCGGTGTCCATCAGGTCGGTGATCAGCCGGGCGGTCTGGCCGATCAGGTTCAGCTTGCGGTCGAGTATGCCGGCCCGCTCGATCAGTTCGTACTCGTCTTCGAGCCGGGCGTAGAGGCGCTCGAGGTCGGGCCGATCCCATAGCAGGTCCGGCTTCTCGCTCACCGCCACGCGCCCGGAGACGCGGTGCTGCACCAGCAGCCCACGGCCGATCAGGCGGATCATCTCGCGGCGGCTGGCCGGGCGCCGGCCCTGCTCGGAGAGCGTCCGCGCCCAGGGCTCGATGGAATCCAGCACCTCGGCCACCTGGCGCTCGTCGTGCGCCAGGGCCGCGCTCTTGGCCAGGGCGTCGGCCACCACCAGCATCCGCCCGGGCGAGAGGTCGGCGATCCGCACCACCCCGTCGACGTCGGCGCGCTCCTCCTGCCCGTCCAGGGGCGCGAGCCGGATGGTCTCCTCCTCGTGCAGGCTGAACGGGCCGATCACGCGCGGCGCCACGCCGCGGATCACCTCGTCCTCGGCTAGCGGGTCGAGGCCCACCAGCACCACGACGCCATAGCGGAAGACCACCGCCATGCCCGTGGGGCCGACGCGGAACGCCAGCGGCGTCACCGACAGCGCGTCGCGCCGCTCCAGCCCGGCCGTGTCGATCCGCTCGCCCAGCAGGACGGCGCGGGCGGTCAGGGGCGCAAACCGGGTCTCGGGCGCGGTCTCGGGCATGGCGGGGCCAGCATAGGCCTACCGCCAGCCGTAGTTGAAGCTCACCGAGATGCGCGCGGCCCGGGCGGCGTTGGCGGGCACCTCGTGCCGCAGCCAGCTCTCCCACATCAGCACCGTCCCGGGCTGCGGCTGCAGGTAGACGAAGGCGCGGTGGGCCTCGTCGGCCTCGGCGCGCCGGGGCGGGGCGGCCATCATCAGCGGCAGGCGCGGGTCCTCCAGCTTCAGCGCGCTGGCCCCGGGCGGGGTGGCCACATAGACCGTGCCGGAGAGCACGCTGTGCGGGTGGATGTGGCCGGTGTGGGCCGCGCCGGGCTTGAGGATGTTGACCCACAGGCTGTCGAGGCGCAGCCGCGCGCGGCCAAGGTCGAACTGCAGCGCCTCAGCGAAGGCGGCCGCGTGGCGGTCGAGCTTCTTTTTCAGCTGCTCGAAGGCGCTGGCCCGCTGCGGCAGGTCGTCCAGCGAGGCGTAGGAGGTGTAGCCGCCGTAGCCGTGCTGCTTGCACCAGGCGCGTCCGGCGTGGTCCTCGGCCGCCAGCATGCGGCAGGCCTCTTCCAACTCGGCGTTGAACGCCGCAAAGCCGCGTTCGCCGGCGAGGCTGGCTTCATAGACCGGCGTGGGGAACAGGTTGCGCAGCGGCATGGGATGAGGCGCTAGCGGCGCGCAGGCCGCAAGTCAAAGCGGCAGCTCTATCCCTCCCCGCGAACGGGACGAGGAAAGGGAAGGGCGCTATTTCGTCTGGATGTCCATCAGGGCGCGCCACATGCCGTCGGCGAAGCTCAGGACCTTGGCGCTGGCGGCGAACTGCTGCTTGGCCTCGATCTGGGTGACGGCCTCCTGGGCGTAGTCGACGCCGTCCGCGCCGTTCGACGCCGCGACCCGGCCGGCCGAGGCGGCGAGCTGGCTCTCGGCGGCCATCATGCCGTAGCGGGCGGTGCTGAGCGGATCCATGGCGGCTCTTTCCTTGCGGTCGCCAGCCACCATCTTCGACCTGTCGTTAAGGGCGCTCCAGCAAGCGTGGTGAACCGAAGGCGCCCGGGCGTTAACCTAGGCATGTGCGGGCGCAGCCGCCCGCTCGGGAGTTCGCTCATGAAGATCGCCCCGCTTTTCGCCGCCGCCGCGCTCGCCGCCGCGACGGCCGCCTCGGCCCAGCCGCTGCAGCCCAATCCGCCGACCACCGCCATCGTCTGCGTCGACGTGAGCGGCGCGCTCAAGCCGCCTGTCTGCAACGGGCCGGCGAGCCGGCTCGACCTGCGCCAGGACATCTGCCTGTGCCGTGACAGCCAGCGGGTGGAGGCTCCGGTCTGCCCGCCGGGCGTGGCCCCGCCGCCGCAGAGCGTGGCGGTGGATCGCGCGCGCAGGGCCTATCTGGCGCAGGCCTCCGACCTCCTGGGCGCGACCTGGGAGGGGCGGCCGATGTGCGTCCCCGGCCGCCAGCCCTGAGGCCCTGGCCGCCGCGCCTGCCCTACTGCGGCTCCGGCGCCTCGTAGGTGGCGGCCATCTCACCCTTGGCGAGGGTGTGGCCCTTCAGCGCGTTCAGCAGCTCGGGGAGCGGCGTGTCGGGGCCCATCTCCAGCAGGTCGTCCAGCGCGAAGACCTGGAAATAATAGTGGTGCAGGCCGTGCCCTGCCGGCGGGCGCGGCCCGAACCAGCCGTAGCCGCCCATGCCGTTGCGCCCCTGGATCCCGCCCTGGGGCGTGGCCAGGAAGTCCGAGTTCGGCAAGCCCTCGGGCAGGCGCCGGATCTCGCCGTAGATGTTCCAGATCATCCAGTGGATGAAGGGATGTTCCTGCGGCGCGTCGGGATCCTCGACGATCAGCGCCCAGGCCTTGACGTCGGGCACATTGGTCCAGTTGAGGGGCGGGGAGATGTTGTCGAAATAGGCCGAGTGGCGGTCGGGCAGCCGTCCGGTGGCCTCCTGCGCCGGGCAGGTCACCACGATCCCGGTCTCCAGGATCGGGTCCACCTTCATGATGGTGATAGCTTCGCCGGAATGGTTCGGGTGGCGCTGATGTTCGCTCATGGCGGCTCTCCGTTCGGCATCGTCCGCCCAACTTCGGCCGGCCGCGGTTGGTTGCCGGACGCGCGTGCAGCTTTTGACGTGTTCGCAGGTGCAGAACTTTCCCTAACGTCAAGAACACTGCGGCGCGGCATTGATCACAGGGGATTTCGTGCGTATATGCGCGCTTCGGCCTCAAGTCGGGGGGCCGAGCACGTGTCGCCCTGCGCGAGAAAGCGCGAGCAAAGGACGTCTCGGAATGTTCGTGACGCTTATGAAGGCCAAGTTGCATCGCGCGACGGTCACTCAGGCCGATCTCGAGTACGAAGGCTCGATCGCGATCGACCGCGACCTGCTCGATGCTTCCGGCATCCTGCCGCACGAACAGGTGGATGTGCTGAACATCACCACCGGCGCGCGTTTCACCACCTACGCCATCGAGGCGCCGCGCGGCTCGCACGTCATCGGCGTCAACGGCGCCGCTGCGCGCCTGGTGCAGAAGGGCGACAAGGTGATCGTCGTCACCTATGGCATGCTGCCGGCCGAGGAGGCCCGCAACTACGCCCCCACCGTCGTTCTGCTGGACGACGCCAACGGGATCAAGAAGGCCGCCTGATGCGGCGGGCGGCGCTGGCGCTTGCGCTGGGCGCCCTGGCGCTGGCCGCCTGCGGCTCCAAGCTGCCCAAGGGCGTCGACGCCGATAAGCTGAATACCGCCGTCTCCGACGCCATCGGCGATCCCGACACCTGCGTGCTGATCGGCCGCCAGGGGTCGGGCGAGGTGGTCTGGCGCTACAACACCCACACCACCTGCGCGCGCAGCCTGCCGGCCTGCGACCGGCCCGGCGGCCGCAACGTCGAGGCCCTGCTCAAGGAGACCGCCGCCGACGGCCGGCCGCGCACGCTGAGCTGCAACAGCAGCGCCGACGCCTCGCGCGGCGTCGGCTGGGCCTCGGCGCCGATCGCCGGGCGCGGCCTGGTCTACGCCGCGGTCATGGAGGGCGACCGCGCGCTCCCCGGCCGGATCATGGCCGAGAAGGTCGAGAACGCCCTGAAGGACGCCGGCTTCTAGCGGGCGAGCTCGTAGATCCCGGCCACGTCGATCCTCACCTGCATCTCGCCGGGGGAGACCGGCGTCTGGGCCTTCTCGAAGCGCGCGGCCATCGCCACCATAGGGATCGGCGTCGGCGGGACCGACGAGCCGCCTTCGCTCAGCGAGACCAGCCGCAGCACCCGGTAGCCGGTGGCGCGGGCGTAGAGGTCGGCCTTGGCGGCGAGCGCCTTCACCGCCGCCTCGCGCGCGGCGTTCTCGGCGGGGTTCGGATCGGCCAGGCCGAAGCTCACCGCCCCCAGCTGGTTGGCGCCGGCGCCCACGGTGGCGTCCACCGCAGCCCCCAGGCGCGTCAGGTCGCGCACGCTCACCACCACCTGGTTCGAGGCGCGATAGCCGGTCAGCCTGGGTGGCTGGTTCTGCTCGTAGACGTACTGCGGCTCCAGGCTGATCTGCGAGGTCTGGATGTCGCGCGGGGCGATCCCGCCGCGCTTCAGCGCCGCCAGCACCTGGCTCATCTGCCGCGCATTCGCCGCCATCGCCGCAGCGGCCTGCGGCGCATCGCTGGTCACGCCCAGGCTGATGGTCGCCATGTCCGGGGCGATGCGCGTCTCGCCATAGGCGGAGAGGTTCAGGGTGGTGGCGCGAAATGCGCTGTCCGCCGCCGTGGCCGGCGCGGTCTGCGCCAACGCTGCGCCCGCCGGCGCCGCCCCCGCCACGAGGAGGGCGCTCACCGCCGCCGCGCGCATCAACATCTTCATCCGTGGTCTCCTTGGCCTTGCCAGCACCCAGGCTCGCAAGCTTCAGCTGAACGCAAGCTTTAAGGCCTGGTCAGCCCATGGTAACCGCGGGCGGCGTCGCTGCTGGGGCCTGTAGCTCAATGGTTAGAGCCGGCCGCTCATAACGGTCTGGTTGCAGGTTCGAGTCCTGCCGGGCCCACCAGCAACGTTGCGTGCGCCCGCGCTAGAGCGTCCGGCTCTGCCGTTGAATCGATTGTGATCGCGGGTGGGATTCCGTTGATCGGCGGGGCGTGAGTCCAAGGGGCCTTCTGAGTCGGGAGGCGGAGATGGGTGCGGCGGTTCGAGCGAAATTTCCGCCGTCACGCCGGTCGGCCGGAGGTTCATGGCGAAAGAGAACATGTCGGCGACCTCCCTCAAACTCCCTCAGAAAGGCGGCAGGTCGCCGAGCATCGCGGGCAGGTCCATCTCGCCGTCCCGCGTCTGAAATCCGCGTTCG
>JAQGIJ010000057.1 GCA_028291285.1 Phenylobacterium sp.
GCGACGATGCCCGAGCCGGAGGCGAAGTCGATCACCGCCTTGCCCGTCACCAGCTGCGGACAGTCCATGACGTAGCGCGCCAGCGCCTGGCCGCCGGCCCAGGCGAAGGCCCAGAAGGGCGGCGGCAGGCCGAGCTCCTCCAGCGCCTCCTCCGTCAGCCGCCAGATCGGCGTGATCTCGTCGGCCAGGTACAGCTCGAGCTCGGGGGTGTGCGGCGGGCGCTGCAGGCGCGTGTTCGCCAGCACGAAGGCGCGGCGGCCTTGCGGCGTGGGCTCGATCATCCGGGGTCCTTCCGCCCCCGGAAGCGCGAGGTCAATGCGCTGCCGTAATGCGCCCCTTGGAGGAGGCCATCGCCAGCACCTGGAGATAACCCGGCGCCGTCAGCATCCGCGTGCTCACCCCTTTCTGCGCCAGCAGCCGCGCGGTGCGGGGCAGCTGGTGGCAGGGCACGTGCATGAACATGTGGTGCTCGCAGTGGTAGTTGACCCAGTAGGGCGCCAGGAAGGCCCGCTCCAGCCAGTTGGCGCGGGTCGTGCGCGCGTGGCGCAGGGGGTCGGGCTCGTCCTTGGGCACGCAGGCGTGCTCGGCGATGTTGCGCAGCCGGGTCACCATCGGCAGCCAGGTCGCCTGCGGCGCCAGCCACAGCGCCGGCCACACCCACCACAGGCCGAAGGGCGCGGTCGCCGCCACCGTCACCACCATGCCGGCGAGGAAGCGGCGCTTGTGGACCCAGGCGGCCTTCAGGATCGGCCAGAGCGGCTCGTCGGATTTGCGGGCGCGAACCCGCTTCACCAGCGGCGCCCACTGCTGCTTGTAATAGGTCTGGCCGCTCAGATCGCGGATGATCTTGCGGCGCAGCGAGGGCCGCGTGATCGGGAACGGCGCGGAGAGGCCGAGGTCCGGGTCCTCGCCCTGCTGGGCGTACTTGTGGTGGCTGAGGTGATAGGGCCGGTAGGCGGCGAGCTGGCCGGTGGTCAGGTGGTTGCCCACCCAGTCGTTGATCTTCAGGTCCGGATGCAGCGCGCCATGGGCGGCGTCGTGCATCAGGATGGCGAGGCCCAGCTGGCGCGCGCCGATGACGGCGACCGCCAGCGGAATGGTGATCGGCCAGAGCACCGCCACGGCGCCGGCGGCGAAGATCACCGCCCAGGCATGCGCCACCAGCGCCAGGCCCTTCCACGACGAGCGGCGCGCCAGAGGTTCCCACTCGGCGGGCGCGAAGAAGTCCTTCGGACTGACGCGGGCGGCGACGGCCATGGCGACGATTGTACGCCTGAAAGGGTTGCGGAAACAGGCGGGCGCTAGAGCCTGACCGCCCCGGCGGCGAAGGCCGCGAACAGGATCAGGCCGGCGAGCGCGTTCGACTTGAAGAGCACCAGGGCGCGGACCGGATTGTCCACCTGCACGCGCTTCGCCTGCATCATCAGGTGGACGGCGTAGAGGGCGAAGACCGGCACGAACAGGAAGCCCAGGTCGGCAATGACATAGGCCGCGAAGGCCAGCACCAGCGACAGGCCGTAGAACGCGGCGATGGCGCGCGGCGCCTTGTCGCCGAGCCGCCGCGCCGAGGACTTCACCCCGGCCAGCGCATCGTCCTCCAGGTCCTGGATGGCGTAGATGGTGTCGTAGCCGAGGGTCCAGAAGAAGCCCGCCGCATAGAGCAGGATCGCGGCCGGGCTGAGCCGCCAGGTCGCCGCCGCATAGCCCAGCAGCGCGCCCCAGTTGAAGGTCAGCCCCAGCCAGGCCTGCGGCCACCAGGTGATCCGCTTCATGAAGGGATAGGCCGCCACCAGCGCCAGCGAGGCCACGCCCAGGCCGATCGCCAGCGGCCCCATGGTGAGGAGGACGATCAGCGAGACCAGGCTGCACCCGCCGGCGAAGGCCCAGGCCTGCTTGACGCTGATCTGGCCGGACGGGATCGGCCGCCCGGCGGTGCGCGCGACCTTGGCGTCGATGTCGCGGTCGACGATGTCGTTGTAGGCGCAGCCGGCGGCCCGCATCAGCGAGGCGCCGACGAAGAACTCGGCGAGCAGGGCGAGGCTGGGCCCCCGGCCCACCACCGCGCCGGCCAGCGCGATCGCCTGCCAGCCCGGCAGCATCAGGAGCCAGATCCCCGTCGGCCGGTCGAACCGCCCGAGCCTCAGCCAGGGCCGCAGCGCCGCCGGCGCGCGCCGGTCCACCCAGTTCTTAGGCGTGGCGTCGGGCAGCGGCGCGGACTGGGTCATGGCTGCGGATTAGCAGAAGGCGCGGCGGCGGCGAAGGCGGCTGCGGCGGCGACGCGCGCCCGCTTCGCCGACGGCCACCCGCTGGCGGGGCAGCATCTCTAAGCGCGCCCAGGTTGACCTCACACCCTCGCGAGCCTAGCTTCCGCGCCTTCAACCACGGCCAGAGGAGGGTCGAAGAATGATTGTGATCATCACCGCACTCTCCCGCGTCGGCCGCGTCGGGCTATCCCGACCGTAGGTCGCACCGCCCGCCCGACGTCCTGCCCACTGGGCGCGCGTCGCTTCCAAAATGACATCCATGCGAGCCGCCGCCACCTCCACCCGGAGGTTCCGCAGCTCATTCGGCGTTCGCGCCGTTCACGAGCCACCCATGACCGACCATTACGAGGACGACGCCGAGACCCAGCGCCGACGCGTCCTGAAGAACCATCAGGTGCTGGGCTTCATCGCGGGCTTCTGGCGCCGGCGCCCTTGGCTGCTGGCCGGCTGCGTGGGGCTGACGCTGACCGCGATCGCCTTCGACCTGGCCATGCCCTGGGCTTCGGGGCGGCTGGTGAACGCGGTCGCCGCGGGGCCCGACAACGCCGATCCGGCGTGGCGCGCCTGGGCGATCTTCGTCGGCGTCTACTTCGCCTTCTCGGTGATCCGCAACGCGGCGATGCGCTTCCTCACGCCGTTCTCCGCCGCCAACATGAAGGACATGACGGACGAGGCCTTCGCCCGCGTGCAGAGCTTCTCCGCCGACTGGCATGCGGACACCTTCGCAGGCGCGACCGTGCGGCGCCTGAGCCGGGCGATGTGGGGCTACGACACGGTCACGGACGCGATGCTGATCTGGTTCGGCCCGGCGGGCGTGGTTCTCGTCGGCCTGTGCGTGATGATGCTGCTGCGCTGGCCGATCGTAGGCCTCGTCGCGCTCCTGCTGGTGGTGCTCTACGTGGCCTCCAACCTGGTGCTGACCTCGCGCTACGCCCGGCCCGCGAACCTGCGTTCGGTGGCGCTGGATACGCGCATCGGCGGGGCGCTGGCGGACCCCATCTCCTCCAACGCCACGGTGAAGGCCTTCGGCGCGGAAGCCCGCGAGGACGCGCGCATCGCGGGCGTCACGGAGTTGTGGCGCAGGGCCACCATCCGCACCTGGAATCGGTTCACCGACCTGTGGCTGCTGCACAACCTGATCCTGGTGGCCCTGCAGGCGGCGCTCACGGGCCTCCTGGTCTGGGAGTGGTCGCGCGGCCGGGCGAACACCGGCGACATCGCGTTCGCCATCACCGCCTTCATGCTGATGACCGGCTATCTGCGCAACATCGGCGACAACATCCGCATGGCCCAGCGTGGCCTGGACGACGTGGAGGACGTGGCGCGCTACGCCACCATGGCGCCCCAGGTGCTGGACGCGCCGGACGCCCGCGACTTCCGCGCCGAGCTCGGCGAGATCGTCTTCGACCGCGTCACCTTCCGCTACAAGCAGGCGGGCCGGCCGCTCTACGACGGCTTCTCCCTACGCGTCGCGCCGGGCGAGCGGGTGGCGCTGGTGGGGCCCACGGGCGCCGGCAAGTCGACCTTCGTGAAGCTGATCCAGCGCCTCTACGACGTGGAGAGCGGGCGGATCGTGATCGACGGCCAGGACGTGGCGCTGCTCACGCAAGGCTCGCTCCGGCGCGCCATCGCCGTGGTGCCGCAGGACGCGGCGCTCTTCCATCGGACGCTGGCGGAGAACATCGCCTACGCCCGGCCCGACGCCACCGAGAACGACGTGGTCCTCGCGGCGAAGCGCGCGCGGGCGCACGAGTTCATCAGCCGCCTGCCGCAGGGCTACCGGACCCTGGTGGGTGAGCGGGGCGTCAAGCTCTCCGGCGGCGAGCGCCAGCGCGTGGCGATCGCCCGCGCCTTCCTGGCCGACGCGCCGATCCTGGTGCTGGACGAGGCCACCTCCTCGCTGGACGTGGAAACCGAGCGCCAGGTGCAGGCTGCAATGGAGGAGCTGATGGTCGGCCGCACCACCATCGTCATCGCCCACCGCCTCTCCACCATCCGCGGCGCCGACCGCATCCTGGTGTTCGACGAAGGCCGCATCGTCGAAGAGGGCCGGCATGCGGAGCTGGTGGAAAACGGCGGCGCCTATGCGCGGCTGCATGCTGTGACCGAGGGGTGGGGGTAGGCGCGCGCGGCTCTGGGTCCAGGCTCTCCGCTGCGCCCGTGCCGGGATGACGGGGTAAGTTAGATCGCCGCTGACAACGCCCCCGCCAGGTCCCCGCGCGGCTCGACCTGCACCCGCTCCAGGCCCAGCCAGGCCGCCATCAGCTTCAGCTCCGCGGCCAGGCGATCGGGCGTCTCGGCGCTCGCCCAGGGCTCGGCGTGGCTGGCCTGGACCAGCAGGGCGGAGGCCTTGCGGTCGGCCTTCAGGTCGACGCGGGCGGTGAGGGCGTCGCCTTCCAGGAACGGCAGGACGTAGTAGCCGTGGGTGCGCTTGGCGGCCGGGGTGTAGATCTCCAGGCGCACGCGCACGCCGAACATCCGCTCGGTGCGCTCGCGGAACCAGATGGCGTTGTCGAAGGGGGAGAGCAGGGCGGCGGCGGCGATGCGCCGTGGGCGCCGCGCGGCGGGATCGAGGTAGGCCGCCTCGCGCCAGCCCTTCACCGCCATCGGCTGGAGCTCGCCCGCCTCGACGAGCTCGGCGATGCGGACCTTGGTCTCGGCCACGCCCAGGCGGAAGTAGTCGCGCAGGTCGCGCTCGGTGGCGATCCCCATCGCCCGCGCGGCGATGCGCAGGAGCTGGCGCTGGGCCGCCTCGCGCGCCGGCGTGGGGGCGTTCAGCACCGCGCGCGGCAGCACTTTTTCTGGAAGGCCGTAGACCCGTTCGAAGGTCCCGCGCCGGGTGGCGGTGGTCAGCTCGCCGGTCCAGAACAGGCATTCGAGCGCGCGCTTGGATTCGCTCCAGCCCCACCAGCCGCCGACGCCCTTGGCCCCCACCACCAGCTCCGAGGCGGCGAGCGGGCCGCGGGCGCGGATCTCCGCCAGGGCGCTGTCGACGAGATCGCGCCGCTCGCGCAGGAAGCGCGCCACGCCGCGCCAGACGCCGACGCCGTCGTGCGCGTCGGCCATGCGCCAGCGGAGCAGCGGCTGGCTGGCCAGCGGCAGCAGGCTCGCCTCGTGCGCCCAGTATTCGAAGAGGCTGGGCTTCCGACCCCAGGCGAGCTCCTCGAGGAGGGCGCGCGGATAGGCGCCCAGCCTGGAGAAGGCCGGCAGGTAGTGGGTGCGCGAGACCACGTTGACCGAGTCGATCTGCACCACCCCCAGTCGGTCGATCACCTTCAGCAGCTGGCGCTTGCCGATCTCGCCGGCTGGCCGCGAGGTCCCGAACCCTTGGGCGGCGAGCGCAATGCGCCGCGCCTCGGCGGCGCTCAGCGTATCCCGCGCCTCGGCGGCGCTCAGGGTGTCTCGCGCCACACCCCCCCCATCCCGTTCTTCCCCGCGAAAGCGGGGATCCAGGTGCTTTTGTGTTCCAGCATGGCCGGGACCTTGGCTTTGGAGGCTCGCCGCCCGCAACGAAAAAAGCCTGCTCCCCCCTTCCGCGGGGAAGAGCGGGCGGCTAGCGCTCCAGGCGGCCGTCGGTGAGCGCGGCGGTCTCGAAGGGGAAGAGCACCGTGGGGTCCGGCGGGGGCACGGTGGCGGCGATGGCGGGCGGGGCGAGCGCGTGGGCGAGGTGGCTCAGCAGCGCCAGCCGGGCCTTGTGCTTGTGGTCGCCCCGCACGCAGACCCAGGGCGAAAGGGCGGTCGAGGTGCGCTTCAGCATCTCGTCGCGCGCGTCGGTGTAGCCGTCCCACTTCTCCTGGGCGGCCGCATCCATCGGCGAGGCCTTCAGCACCTTCAGCGGGTCGTCGCGGCGCTCGGCCAGCCGCTTGGCCTGCTCCTTTTTGGAGACGTCGAGCCAGATCTTCACCAGCCTCAGGCCGCTCTCCAGCAGCATGGCCTCGAAGCTGGACACCTCGCGCAGGAAGATCTCCTGCTCCTCGCGGGTGGCGAAGCCCATCACCCGCTCCACCCCGGCCCGATTGTACCAGGAGCGGTTGAAGATCACCGTCTCGCCGCCGGCCGGCAGCCGCGGGACGTAGCGCTGGAAGTACCACTGGGTCTTCTCGCGGTCGGACGGCTTGGGCAGCGCCACCACGCGGGTGTTGCGCACCGAGAGGTGCTCGGTCAGCACGCGGATCGAGCCGTCCTTCCCCGCCGCGTCGCGGCCCTCGAGGATGATCAGCACCTTCTCGCCGCGCGCGATGGCGCCCTGCTGCCACTTCACCAGGGCCAGCTGGCGGGCCTGGAGCTCTTCGTCTTTGTCGTCGTCGTCGTGGGACATGGCGCGAGACTAACGCGCATCCTGCATATTCCGTCATCGCCCGCTAAAAGCCCGGCCCATGATCCGTCTTTTCGTCTCTCACGACCTCGCGCCGGGTGCGGCGCTGGCCCTCGACGAGGGGCAGAGCCGCTACCTGGCGGCGGTGATGCGGCTCTCCCCCGGTGACGAGCTCGCCGTCTTCAACGGCCGCGACGGCGAGTGGCGGGCGCAGGTGGCGAGCGTCGGCAAGCGGGCGGTGACCCTGGCGGCGCAGGCCCAGGTGCGGGCGCAGGCGAGCGGGCCCGACCTCGACCTCGTCGTCGCCCTGGTCAAGCGCGCCCGGCTGGAGACCATCGTCGAGAAGGCCGCCGAGCTGGGCGCCGCGCGCGTGCGGCCGGTGATCACCGAGCGCACCAACGCCGACCACACCCGGATCGAGCGGCTGCAGGCGATCGCCGTGGAGGCCAGCGAGCAGACCGGGCGGCTCGATGTTCCCGAGGTATGGCAGCCGGTGAAGCTGGAGACGCTCATCGCCGGCTGGGAGGAGGGCCGGCGGCTGCTGTTCTGCGACGAGGCAGGCGACGCCCAGCCGGTGCTGCAGGCGCTGAAGGACCAGCCCGCCGGCCCCTGGTCCATCCTGATCGGGCCGGAGGGCGGCTTTTCGCCGAAGGAGCGCGAGAGGCTCCGTTCGCTGAGCTTTGCGACCCCCGCGAGCCTCGGGCCGCGGATCCTGCGGGCCGACACCGCGGCGATCAGCGCCCTCACGCTCTGGCAAGCTGCGCTGGGGGACTGGCGCTCTTGAGCGGCTACGATTTGCACCCATGTCACGGAAGCGCGTAAACGTCGCGCCGCGCGGCGTCTCGCCCGCAAGATGACTGCGCCGGGCTGGGAGGGTTCATGGCCGATATCGCGTGCGACGACCGCCCGCTTGTTTTCGAGGACCTGGTCCGCTGGTTCGAGGTCGGCGCCAAGCCCGCCGACCAGTGGCGCGTGGGCGCCGAGCACGAGAAGTTCGTCTTCCAGCTGGGCGCGCACCGGCCGGTGCCCTACGAGCCGAACGGCATCAAGGCCCTGCTCGAGGGCCTGACCCGCTATGGCTGGAAGCCGGTCTGCGAGGGCGAGAACGTCATCGCGCTGGAGCGCGGCAAGGCCAACGTCAGCCTGGAGCCCGGCGGCCAGTTCGAGCTCTCCGGCGCGCCGCTGGAGACCATCCACGACATCTGCGAGGAGACCGGCGCCCACCTGCAGGAAGTGAAGGTCGTCGCCGACGAGCTGGGGCTGGGCTTCCTGGGCCTCGGCTTCACGCCGACCTGGCGGCGCGACGAGATCCCGATGATGCCCAAGGGCCGCTACCGGATCATGCGCCAGTACATGCCCAAGGTCGGCGGCCTGGGGCTCGACATGATGTTCCGCACCTGCACGGTGCAGGCGAACCTCGACTTCGGCTCCGAGGCCGACATGGTGGCGAAGTTCCGCACCAGCCTGGCGCTGCAGCCGATCGCCACCGCCCTGTTCGCCAATTCGCCCTTCGTCGAGGGCAAGCCCTCCGGCTTCCTCTCCGCCCGCGCCAACGTCTGGACCGACACCGATCCGGACCGCACCGGCATGCTGGACTTCGTCTTCCGGGACGGCTTCACCTTCGAGACCTACGCCCGCTATGCGCTCGACGTGCCGATGTACTTCGTCAAGCGCGACGGCCGGTACATCGACGTCGCCGGCCGCTCCTTCCGCGAGTTCATGGCCGGCCGGCTGCCGGAGCTGCCGGGCGAGCGGCCGAGCCTGAAGGACTGGGCCGACCACACCACCACCCTCTTCCCGGAGGTGCGGCTGAAGCAGTACCTGGAGATGCGCGGCGCGGACTCCGGGCCGTGGAGCCGGCTCTGCGCCCTGCCGGCGCTGTGGACGGGCGTGCTCTACGACGGCGCGGCGCTGGCCGCGGCCTGGGACCTCTGCAAGGGCTGGGACATCGCCGACCACGAGCGGCTGCGCGCCGACGTCGCCCGCCTTGGCCTGAAGGCCGAGATCGCCGGGCGCACCGTGCAGGCGGTCGCCCAGGACATGCTGGCCATCGCCCGCGAGGGTCTGAAGCGCCGCAACCGGCTGTCCGGCGGCCTGGTGGACGAGAGCGGCTACCTGGGCGAGCTGTTCGACATCGCCGAGAGCGGCGTCACGCCCGCCGAGCGGCTGCTCGAGCTCTACCACGGTCCCTGGAACGGGGACGCCGGCAAGGCCTTCGAGGCCTTCGCCTACTGAGGCCGCTGAGCTTGGACGTCGCCGGCAAGACCATCGTCGTCACCGGCGCGACCTCCGGCATCGGGCGGGAAGTCGCCGGCCGCCTGGCCGCCCAGGGCGCCCGGGTGCTGATCGTGGCCCGCGACGCGACGCGGGCGAAGGCGCTGGCCGCAAGCCTGCCGAAGCCGGCGACGGGCGCGCACGGCGTCTTCCTGGGCGACCTCTCCCGGCTGGCCGAGATGAAGCGCCTCGTCGCCGAGATCGCCGGGGCCGAGCCGGTGGTCGACGTGCTGATCAACAACGCCGGCGCCATCTTCCCCACGCGCCAGGTCACCGAGGACGGCCTGGAGCGCACCTTCGCCCTCAACCACCTGAGCTATTTCGTGCTGACGCTCGGCCTGCTCGACCGGGTGAAGGCGGCGGCGGCGGGGCGGATCGTCAACACCGCCTCCAAGGTGCACGGGATCGCCACCCTCGACTTCGACGACCTGCAGACCGAGCGGCGTTACCACCCGTACATGGCCTACGGCCGCTCCAAGCTCGGCAACATCCTCTTCACGCGGGCGCTGGCGCGGCGGCTGGAGGGGACCGGCGTCACCGCCAACGCCCTGCACCCGGGGTTCGTGCGCACCGCGATCGGCGACGACGATCCCTCCTTCATCGGCCGGCTGAACAAGCTCTCGAAGTTTTTGGCCATTCCCCTCGACGCGGGCGCGAAGACGACGCTGCACGCCGCGACCTCCGAGGAAGGTGGGCGGCTCAGCGGGGCCTATTTCGTGAAGTCCAGGCCGGCCAAGCCCAGCGCCGCGGCGCAGAACGACGCCGAGGGCGAGCGTCTCTGGACCGCCTCGGCGCAGATCGCCGCGATCGACGCCTAGGTCAGCGGGGCCTGCAGGCAGCAGCGGACGCCGTCCGGCGCGAACTCCAGGCTGACGCTGCCCGCCAGCTCGCGCGCCAGGCCGCGCTGGATCAGCCGCGTGCCGAAGCCGGGCGTGGCCGGCGGCGTCACCGGCGGCCCGCCGCTCTCGGTCCAGTGCAGGGTCAGCCAGTCGTCGCCCTGGCGGTGGTCGACGCTCCAGCTCACCGCGACCCGGCCCTCGGACGCGGAGAGGGCGCCGTACTTCACCGCATTGGTCAGCAGCTCGTGCAGCGCCATGGAGATCGGCACCGCGAGGCGCGGCAGCAGGCTGAGCTCGGGCCCGGCGATCGAGAAGCGCGCCGGCAGGCCGACGAAGGGCGCGGTCGCCCGACGAATCACCTCGCGCAGCTCCACCGCGCTCCAGCTCGCCTGGGTCAGCACGTCGTGCACGCCGGCAATCGCCATCAGCCGGTCCTCGAATCGCTCGAGCGCCTGGTCCACCCGCTGGGCGCCGCGGAACGACTGGGCCGCCAAAGACTGGATGGTGGTGAGCGTGTTCTTCACCCGGTGGTTCAGCTCGTGGATCAGCAGCTTCTGGTGCGCCAGCGCCGCCTCCTGCTCGGCGAACTTCACGTCGAGCTCGAGCTCGGCGGCGATCAGGTCGGCGAACAGCTGGGTGGTCGAGAGGATCTTCGGGTCGGAGAGGTCGCGGGGCTCCGGATCCAGCGCGCAGATGGTCCCGAAGACCTCGCCCGAGCGCAGGATGATCGGCACGGCGACATAGCTCTCGAAGCCGTAGATCCGCGGCGTCGCATGGCCGCAATAGTGCGGATCTCGGCTCGCGCAGCCGATCACCACGGGGGCGCGCGTGGTGCGGATCTCGGAGCAGAGGGTGGTGGAGACCTCGAGCTCGCCGCCGGCCCTCAGGCCGAAGTCGATGCGGTCGAGCACGGCCAGCGCCGTCCAGGAGGAGGACGTCACCTTCGCGACTGCGCCGAAGCGCAGGCCGGTGCTCTCCAGCACCAGGTTCAGGATCACCGGAATGGCCGCGATCCGCCCGACCCGCGCCAGGTCTAGGGCGTGCGGCGACGGCGCGTGCGCGACGTCAGCGCGATCTACGTCGACGATCATTCCGGCGCCCCCGCGAGTTGACGACGTTCACTGTCACGCCAGACAATTCACCTGTGAGGCGAAATAGTGGCGGAGCCGCCATTGCCCCGCTTAAAGACGCCGGAAGGACCGGATCAGCGCAGCTCGCCCTCCGCCGGCCCCGGCGTCTCGACGTTCGGCGCCCAGCGCTCGCGCTGGCTGGCGCCATCGCCGGCGTCTGTGTGCTGGACGACCTCGTCGACCTCGTCGCGGTGCGCCGCGCGGGCGTCTTCGCGATGGCGCGGGTTCACCGCGGCGTCGTCCACGTCGTAGACCTCCACCCGGTCGGTGTAGAAGGCGATCCGCGAGCCGATGAGGTCCACCGCATCGAAGGGCGCCTCGTAGGACCAGGCGACGTTCTCCGCCACGTGCCCGCCCATGG
>JAQGIJ010000068.1 GCA_028291285.1 Phenylobacterium sp.
CCGCTGGAGATCGCCGACGGCCTGACCCCCGGCTCGCTTCAGCTTCGCCGCCGCTTCGCGAGCTTCCCACCGGTGACCCTGGTGATCCCCACGCGGCAGTCCGGCCCTGCGCGGCGCGCGCCCTTCGTGGTGGAACTGCTCGACGGACTCGCCCGCACCGACTGGCCGATGGACCGGCTGGTCGCTCTGATCGGCGACGACAGCGCCGAGGCCGGCGCGCTCGCCTCCGGCCGCTGGCCGTTCGAGGTGCGACGCGTGCCGACGCCCAGGCCGGCCGGCGCGCCGTTCGACTACGCCGCCAAGATGAACCAGCTCTGGCGCATGGCCGAGACCGAGCACCTGGTGCTGATGAACGACGATGTGGCGGTGCGCTCGCCCGACTGGCTGAAGGCGCTGATGACCTTCGCCATGGACCGCGACGTGGGCGGCGTCGGCGCCCGCCTGCTGTTCCCGGACGATCGCGTGCAGCATGCCGGGGTGATCGGCGGCCTGTTCGGCTCGGCGGTGCACGGCTGGTTCGGCCTGCCGGCGGAGGCGCCCACCTACCAGGACTGGACGCTGGTGCAGCGCGAGTGGTCGATGGTCACCGGCGCGGTCTTCGCCACCCGTCGCGCGGTGATGGAGGCGGCGAACGGCTTCGATCCCCGCTTCACGCTGGAGTTCAACGACGTGGACCTGTGCCTGCGGCTGCGCCTGCTGGGCCACCGGATCGTCTACACACCCTTCGCCGAGATGACCCACCGCGAGAAGGCGTCCCGCGGCGAGACCTTGCCGGCGGCGCAGGAGGTGGCGCTGTTCCTCAACCGCTGGCGCGAGCTGCTGGCCGACGATCCGGCCTACCATCCGGCGCTGACCCGCGACCGGCCTTCGCCGGAGCCCATCGAAGGCGCCGACGCGCTCTAGGCGGCTCAGCCGTGGGCGGCGGAGCGGAACGGGCCCGCGGCCGTGACCCGCGGGTCGGAAGAGGGGCGGGCCGGTTCCGGCGCGGCGAGCCCGGGGCGGCCGCTGTTCAGGTTGCGGACCATCTGCAGGATCGCCGGGAATGCGCTGCGGTCGACGCCCACGCCGGCGCAGGCGATCTGCAGGAGGTCGGGCCGGGCGCTGTCCATAGCGTGGCGGATCTGCTCCGCCTCGAAGCCGCCGAGCTTGGCCAGCGCCGCGGCGAACAGGGTGAGGCGGCCTTCGCGCAGCGCGCGCACCAGGTAGCCGGGGCGCAGCTGGTCCGCCTTGTGCAGCTTCTCGACGAGCCGTCGCTCCATCTCCTCGCGCTCGCCTTCGCGGGCCACGATCACCAGACCGTCGTCGGTCGCGCGCACCCCGCCGTGCGCCTCGCGCACGGTCTCGGCCAGGACCTGCTCGAGCGCGCCGGCGTCGAGGCGGAACCGCTCGGTGATCGACTGGCGCATGGCCTGGCCGAGCCAGACGTAGAGCTGCAGGGCGAGTTCGCTGGTGAGCTTGGGATGCCGGGCCAGCGGCGCGCGCAGGGCGGCGACGCGGCGGGCCTCCGCGACCAGCTCGCGCATGTCCGCGTCCTCGAGCTCGGCGGTGGGGTTGCCGGCCAGCGCCGTCAGCACGGCCGGCTCGCCCTGGCGCAGGATGGCGGCCACCACCGGGTGGCCGAGCCTGGGCCGGCGCGCGACCTCGATCTGGTGCTCGATGGTGGCCTCCAGCAGGAGGCGCATCAGGTCCTCGTCCTTGAGGATCGGGCTGGCGGCGATGATCGGGCGCGCCACCTCGATCTCGTCCAGCGCCAGCACATTGATCAGCGCCGGCGGCGCCCAGTCGGCGTGGGCGAGCTTCTCGGCGAGCCGGCGGCGCATGTCGCGCTCGGCCTCGATCACCAGGGTCATGAAGATGGCGGAGAGCAGCGCCTGGACCGGCCCGCGGGCGGCGGCGTCGGAGCCCGCCTCGCAAAGGTCGGTCAGCGCCAGCAGGAGCCGGTCGCGGTCCGCGGGCGTGCGGCTGCGGGCGAGATCGACGAGGGTGTCGCGGCGTTCGAGCGGGGCCAAGCGGCCGATCCCCCGTATCCCTTGATGTCGGCGGCGCCGATGCCGCAATTTCCACCGTCCGGATGAAAACATGCTTAATCGGCGTTCGCCTTGACGCGCGCGCGCCGACGGGGAGAGGAGCAACCATGGCCGAGCCGCTGATCCTGGCGCTCGACGAGGGCACGACCAGCACCCGGGCGATCCTCTTCGACGCCCACGGCCAGGCGCTCGCCGAGGCCGGCCGGCCGATCCGCCAGTCGTATCCGCGCGACGGCTGGGTGGAGCAGGATCCGGAGGAGATCTTCCAGTCCTGCGTCGCGGTCCTGCGCGAGGCGGTGGAGAAGGCCGGGCGGACCATGGCCGAGGTCGCCGCGCTCGGCATCACCAACCAGCGCGAGACGGTGGTGGTCTGGGACCGCATCACCGGCCAGCCGATCTACCCGGCGATCGTCTGGCAGGACCGGCGCACGGCCGAGGCCTGCGAGCGCCTGCGCGGCGAGCGCCTCGAGGGCCGGGTCACCGACGTCACCGGCCTGCTGCTCGACCCCTACTTTTCCGCGACCAAGATCGCCTGGCTGCTCGACCATGTGGACGGCGCCCGCGCCCGGGCGGCGGCGGGGGAGTTGATCGCCGGCACCATCGACAGCTGGTTGATCTGGCGGCTCACCGGCGGGCGGGTGCACGCCACCGACGCGACCAACGCCTCGCGCACCCTGCTGTTCGACATCCACGCCCAGGCCTGGTCGCCGGAGATGGGCGAGATCTTCGACGTGCCGCTCTCGCTGCTGCCGCAGGTGCTGGATTGCGCGGCGGACTTCGGCGAGACCGAGCCGGCGCTGCTCGGCCGCGCCCTGCCGATCCGCGGCCTCGCCGGCGACCAGCAGGCGGCGCTGATGGGACAGGGCTGCGTGCGCCGCGGCGAGATGAAGGCCACCTACGGCACCGGCTGCTTCCTGCTGCTGAACACCGGCGAGACAGCGCCGCGCTCCGGCGCACGGTTGCTGACCACGGTGGCGGCGCGGCTGGCGGGACGCACGACCTACGCCCTGGAAGGCGCGATCTTCGTCGCCGGCGCGGCCATCGAGTGGATGAACACCGCGCTGGGTGTCGAAGGCGGTCCCGCGGCGGTGGAGCGGCTGGCGATGTCGGCGCGCAGCGACCACGGCGTCGTGCTGGCGCCGGCCTTCACCGGCCTGGGCGCGCCCTGGTGGGATCCCATTGCGCGGGGCGCGATCTTCGGGCTGACGCGGGATACCGGCCTGCCGGAGATCGCCCAGGCCGCCTTCGACGCCTCCGCCCTGCAGACCCGCGACCTGCTCGAGGCGATGCGCGCCGACGCCCCGGAGAGTTTCCGCGGCGGCGTGGAGATGCGGATCGACGGCGGCATGTCGCGCAGCGGCTGGTTCGGCCAGCGCCT
>JAQGIJ010000074.1 GCA_028291285.1 Phenylobacterium sp.
CAGCGCGCCTCTTATGGCAAGGAATCCGGCGGTCTGGGCGCTCAGCCCAGCGCCTCGTGGACGAGTTCGCCGCTGATGACCGTCGCCCGCACGCGCGCCGCGTCGGGCTCGGCGAGCGCCTCGCGCAAGGGGCCGGAGAGCAGGCACAGGTCGGCCTGCGCGCCGACCTCCACCCGCCGGGCGCGACCGCCGGGGTCGGCGGGCTCGCCCAGATAAAGGCCGAGCGCCGTCGCCCGGTCCACGCGCTCGCTTAGGCCGATCGGCGCGCCGGCGCGGGTCCGCCGCGCGATCGCTGCGGCCATGCCGGCCCAGGGATCGGCCGAGGCGTAGGGCGCGTCAGAGCTTCCCGCCACCCGCACGCCGGCGGCCAGCAGCGAGGCGCAGCGGTAGAGGTCGCCCTGCTCCGCCGGCTCGACCTCTGCGAGATAGCGGTCGCCGCGTTCGAAGACGAAGGCGGACTGGGTGACCACGGTCAGGCCCAGCGCCGCCACGATCGGGATGGCGTCGGCGGGGATGACGCCGCCGTGCTCGATCCGGTCGCTGGCCTGGGCGCCCGCGGCCTGGAAGGCGGCGAGCGTGAGCGCGAATTCCCCGGCGGTGACGCAGTGGACCCCCACGCTGCGGCCCTGCGGCCGGGCGCCGGCGATGATCTCGACGAAGCTGTCCAGGTCCGGCAGGCGCGCGTCGTCGAGCAGCACCTTCACCGGTCCGACCGCGAAGGCGCCGTCTTCGGGCGCGGCGAGCGGGCCCGCGCTCATGAGGGTGAGCCGCTGGGGAAGCTCCCCCGACCGGCGCGCCTGCGCGAGCAAGGCGGCGGCCGTCGCCTCGGTGGTCGCGCTGGCGTCGGTCAGGCCGGTGACGCCATAGGCGGCGAGCCGGGCACCGAGCGCGGCGAGGCTCGGCGGCGAGCGCTCCAGCCGGCCGCGCAGCCAGGCGTCGCCCCGCCAGATGCGCCCGTTGGGCTGCCCGGCGGCGTCGCGCTCCACCTGCGCCGGCAGGTCGGGACCGAGCGCGTCCAGCGCCCGGCTGTTCAGCACCCAGAGGGCGCCGGTCTGATGCTGCACCCGCACCGGGTGCGCTGGCGCGAGCGCGTCGAGGACCTCCCGGTCGAGATCGCCCGCCATCCGCTCGTGATAGCCGGTGGCGCGCAGCCATGCGCCCGCCGGCCGCTCCGGCAGGGCCGCCGCCATCGCCCGGCGGAATCCGGCCGCGTCGGTCACGCCCTCCAGCCGCAGCGACTGCGCCTGGGCGGCGCTGGCCAGCAGATGGATGTGGTGGTCGACGAGGCCGGGGATCAGCGCCCCGCCCCGGCCGTCAAGGCTTTCGCCGGAGCCGGAGAGGCGCTCGCCGATCTCGCCGATTCGGCCGCCTTGCAGCCGCACGTCCAGCCCCGGACGGCCGGCCACCTCGACGTTGCGCAGGATCAGCATCAGGCGGCCCGGCGCGCCGCGAGCTCGGACGCCGCGCCCGCCGCGGTGCGGGCGAGCGCCGCATCGACGATGACGCCGCCGCCCAGGCTCAGCGCCTGCAGGGCGCCGGCGGCCGCGGCGAGCCCGGTGAGCGGGTCGGCCAGGGCGTCGCCCAGAAAGCGCGGCGCGCCGCGCGCGGTCCACGCCACGAGCCCTCCTGCGGCCGCGGCGTCGTCGCCGAACGCCACCCGGTCGTTTTCCGGCCCGGTCCAGCCGTAGCCACTGATCGCCACCCAGACGAGGTCCGGGCGCTCGGCGAAGAGGCCCTCCGGCGCGAGCCCCAGCTGCGCGAAGGCCCGCGGCCGGGCGCTGGTGATGACCACGGCGGCGCCCAGGATCAGCTCGCGCAGCCGTAGGCGCGCGTCGGGGTCGGCGAAGTCGAGGGCGAGCTCGGCCTTGGCGCCGTTCAGCCGGCGGAAAAGCTCCGGCGTCGAGGTCCGGCTGGGATCGGGCCGCGAGAGGCTCTCGACCTTGGTGACGCTCGCCCCCGCCTTCGCCAGCACCGCCCCGCAGAGCGGCCCGGCCCATAGGCTGGAGAGGTCCACAACCTGCAGCGCTTGCCGTGGGCGCGCGGCGGCCGCGCCGACGGTGACCAGCGGCGCCTCCATGCCGGCGGCGGTCACCTCCCCCACCGCACCCACGGGCAGGCCGAGCAGCCGCGCGTCGTCCACCAGCGCCCGCAAGGGCAGCTGGCGGGCGGTGGTCAGGATGGCGGGCCAGGGGTCGCCGGGAACGTCGCGCTGCAGCCAGGCCGGGATCAGACCAAGGTCGTCCTCACGGGCGAGGTTGACGGCGATCCAGCCATCCGCCGTCTGCACCAGTCGGCAGGCGCGGTTGGGCGACCAGAGGCCGGGCCGGCCCAGCTTGAGCAGCCCGCTGCGATCGGCGACGGCGGCCAGGTCGACCTCCACGCGCCGGCCGAGCTTGGCCGAACGCTCGGCGATGCGCGCGGCGAGGCTCCGCAGCGGTCCGGCGACCGGGTTCATCGCGCCTCAGGGCTCCACGGCGTCCACCAGCCCCCAGCGAAGCGCCGTCCGGGCGTCCACGTCCAGGCCGGAGATCGCCATGAAGCAGGCCCGCCGGCGGCCGATCCGGCGCGGGATGGAGGCGGTGCCGCCGGCGCCCGGGATCAGCCCCATGGCCACCTCCGGCA
>JAQGIJ010000087.1 GCA_028291285.1 Phenylobacterium sp.
CCGCCCTGCAGACCCGCGACCTGCTCGAGGCGATGCGCGCCGACGCCCCGGAGAGTTTCCGCGGCGGCGTGGAGATGCGGATCGACGGCGGCATGTCGCGCAGCGGCTGGTTCGGCCAGCGCCTGGCCGACCTGACCGGCGTCGGCGTCGCGCGCGCCACCTATCAGGAGACCACGGCCCTGGGGGCTGCGCTGTTCGCCGGCCTCGGCGCCGGGCTCTATTCCGACATCGAATCGGCCGCCCGCGTGCGGCCCAAGACCGAGGACTTTGCGCCCCGGCTGAGCCACGCCCAGCGGGAGGCGGCCTATGCGCGGTGGCTCGACGCCGTGGCGCGGGTCAGAAGCTGAGCAGTTCGCCCGTTTTTCCGTCCTGTTTCAGAACCGTCATCGTGCTGTGACTGGACGACGTGTATGGCGACACAATAAGAGGCCTCTGATTTCTTTCCTGTTTCCGCCTGAAATGCGGCGGTGGAGCGTTCCGGCTTGGTGAAGCGGCATTTCTTCCTGATCGGCGCGATCGTCGTGCTCGCCCTCATGGTGCTGACCGCCGGCCTGAAACTCGCCACCAGCCGTGGCGCGGCGCAGGGAGGCGGCGGCGCTGGGGCCGCGGCCGCGGCCGGTCCGGGCCGGCCGGGGGGCGGCCATGGCATGGGCGGCGGCGCCCCGGTCACCGTGACCGTGGTCCAGCCGCACGTCTTCATCGACAACATCGAGGTGCTGGGCGTCGCCAAGGGCCGCCAGTCGGTGACGCTCACCGCGGCCACCACCCAGCTGGTCGACAAGGTGCGCTTCTCGGACGGCCAGAGCGTGCCGCGCGGCGCGATCCTGGTGGAGCTGAAGGGGACCGAGCAGGACGCCGGCCTCGCCCAGGCCCAGGCGCACCTGGTCCAGGCCAAGCGCGAGTACGACCGCTGGAAGCTGCTGGGCGAGAAGGGCTTCGCCTCGCACTCGGCGATCGACCAGTACCAGGCGGCCTGGCTCGCCGCCCAGGCCGACGTCGCCGCGGCCCAGGCCCGGCGCAACGACCGGCTGATCCGCGCCCCGTTCGCCGGCGTTGTCGGCCTCTCCGACGTGGCCCCGGGCGCGCTGGTCAATCCGGGCTCGCCGATCGTCACCCTCGACGACGTGAGCACCATCCGCGTCGACTTCCCGGTGCCCGAGCAGTACCTCTCCCAGCTGCGCGAGGGCCAGCCGATCGAGGCGCGCGCCGACGCCTATCCGGGCGCGCTGATCTCCGGCCGCATCGCGCGGCTCGACACCCGCGTCGACGAGCGCACGCGCGCCATCACCGCCCGCGCCGAGTTCCCCAATCCCGGCCGCCGGCTGAAGCCCGGCATGCTGGTGCGCGTCTCGATCTCCCGCGGATCGCGGCAATCGAACGCCGCGCCGGAGTCCGCCGTGGCCGTGCAGGGCGATTCGGCCTTCGTCTACGTCGTCCAGAGGCAGGGGCCGCGGGCGACGACCGAGCAGCGGCCGGTGATGACCGGCCTGCGCCAGGACGGGTTCGTCGAGATCCGCGACGGGGTGCGGCCTGGCGAGTCCATCGTCGCCGACGGCCTGAACAAGATACAGGCGGGCCAGCCCGTCCGGGTCGCCGGCCCGCCGCCGCGGCCGGCGATATGACGCTCTCCGACCTTTCCGTCCGCCGGCCGGTGTTCGCGGCCGTGGCGGCGATCATCCTCTGCGTGGTCGGCATGGCCTCGTTCATGGCGCTGCCGGTGCGCGAGCTGCCGAGCGTCGATCCGCCGGTGGTCTCGGTGCAGACCACCTACATCGGGGCCTCCGCCGAGGTCGTCGAGGAGCGCATCACCCAGGTGATCGAGCGCCAGGTCGCCGGCATCCAGGGCGTCGACCGGGTGACCTCGTCCTCGCGGGACGGCCGCTCGCAGATCAATATCTCCTTCACCCTCGACCGCGACCTGGACCAGGCCGCCAACGACGTGCGCGACGCCGTCAGCCGGGTCGCCAACCTGCTGCCCGACCAGGCCGATCCGCCGCAGATCGCCAAAGCCAACGCCGACGCCCAGCCGATCATCTTCCTCAGCCTGACCTCCAGCACGCTGAATCGGCTGCAGCTCTCCGACTACGCCAACCGCTACCTGATCGAGCGCCTCTCCACCGTGCCCGGCGTCGCCCAGGTCGGCCTGTTCGGCCAGCAGCTCTATGCGATGCGCGTCTGGCTCGACCCCAAGGCCATGGCCTCGCACGGGGTGACCGTCAGCGACGTCGAGACCTCGCTGCAGAACCAGAACCTCGAGCTGCCGGCCGGCGCGCTGGAGGCCCCGGCCAAGGACTTCACGATCCGCGTCGCGCGCGCCTATTCGACGCCGGAGGACTTCGCGCGCATGCCGATCGTCCCGGCCGCCGCGCGCAGCGGTGCGGCGAGCTCCGCCGCCATGGGCGGGGTCTCCGCCCAGGCCGGCGCGGCGGCGGGCGCGATGAACGCCATGACCACGACCGCGGGCTCGAGCAGCTATGTCACGCGGCTGGGCGACATCGCCCGGATCGAGGAGGGGGCGGACGAGCGGCGCCGCCTGTTCCGCTCCAACGGCATGGACCAGGTCGGCATCGCCGTCACCCGCCAGTCGCAGGCCAACGACCTGGAGATCGCCGACGGCGTGAAGAAGGCGATCGCGGAGATCAACCCGACCCTGCCCAAGGGCACGAAGATCTCGGTGGTGATGGACTGGACCACCTTCACCCGCGAGGCGATCCACGAGGTCTGGATCACCATGGGCATATCGCTGGCGCTGGTGGCGCTGGTGAACTTCATCTTCCTGGGGACCTGGCGCGCGGCGCTGATCCCCTCGATCGTCGCCCCGATCTGCGTGATCTCAACCTTCATCGTGCTGGCCCCGCTCGGCTTCTCGATCAACCTCCTCACCCTGCTGGCGCTCGTCCTGGCCATCGGACTGGTGGTCGACGACGCCATCGTCGTGGTGGAGAACATCCAGCGCCGCATCGACGACGGCGAGCCGCCCATCGTCGCGGCCGAGCGTGGCGCGCGGCAGGTGTTCTTCGCCGTGGTGGCCACGACCGCGGTGCTGATCTCGGTGTTCGCGCCGCTGATGTTCATGCCGGGCTATATCGGCCGGCTGTTCGTCGAGTTGGCGGTGGCGATCGCCGCCTCGGTGGCCTTCTCGGCGCTGCTCGCACTGAGCCTCTCGCCGATGCTGTCGTCCAAGCTGCTGCGCCCGGCGCGTGGCTCGGGCCCGCTGGCCCGCGGGGTCGATGCCCCCATGGAGGCGTTGCGCAGGTCCTACCGCGCCTCGCTCGACGCGGTGCTGGGCCGCAAGCCCGCCGCCATCGCGGCCAGCGGCCTCGTGCTGCTGCTGGGGCTCTCGGCGGTGCTGCTGTTCGAGCTTTTGCCGCACGAGCTGGTGCCGCTCGAGGACCG
>JAQGIJ010000110.1 GCA_028291285.1 Phenylobacterium sp.
TGGCGGCCCTTGTACATGCCGGTCTTCAGGTCGACGTGGTGCGGCCGCTTCAACTCGCCGGTCTCCTTGTCCTCGACGAAGGAGTTGGCGCCGAGCGCGTGGTGCGAGCGGCGCATGTTGCGCCGCGACGGCGAGGTTTTTCGCTTAGGAACGGCCATGGACGGTCTCGTACGCGTGGAAATGAGGACGGCGGCCAACCGGCCGCCGACGTGAGCGCGGGTGTATGCCTCAAAGGCCGGGTGGGATCAAGCGCCGCCCAGCGCTTTCGAAAGCCGCTTGGGCGCAACCGTCGCCCAGGCGAGACGGACGAGGCTCTCGAGCCGCTCCGGCTCGAGGTTATCGATCTGCACGAAGGTCGAGCCGTTGCGGCCCCAGGCGCCCGGCACGCTGCCGATCCGCACCGGATCGTCGGCGACCAGGTTGCCCTGGTCCTCGGGCGCGAACTTCAGCATCAGCGGCCGGTCCGGGCCGAGCGTGGCGAAAATCTTCCCGTTCACCCGGAAGGCGGTCAGGTGGAAATGCGCCGCCTCGCTGGTCTCCGGCAGGGCCAGCGCAATGCGGCGGACATCGGCTTGGGTCGACATGGTCTAGCATGCCGCCAGAACGGCGCGTTAGACCAGCCGGCTCCGAACCTTGGCCGCGCCGACGAAGCTGGCGAACAGCGGGTGCGGCTCGAACGGCCGGCTCTTCAGCTCCGGGTGGAACTGGACGCCGATGAACCAGGGGTGGTCCTGCCGCTCGCAGATCTCCGGCAGGAGGCCGTCGGGCGACAGGCCGGTGAACTTCAGTCCGGTGGCCTCGATCCGCTCGCGGTAGCGGATGTTGACCTCGTAGCGGTGGCGGTGCCGCTCCGAGATCGCCGGGTCGCCATAGATCTCGGCGACGCGCGAGCCCGGGACCAGCACCGCCTCATACGCCCCGCAGCGCATGGTGCCGCCCATCTCGCCGCCTTCCGCGCGGACTTCCTTTTCGTTGCCGCGGGTCCATTCGGTCATCAGGCCGACGATGGGCTCCGACGTCGGGCCGAATTCGGTGGAGGAGGCCTGCTTGATGCCGGCCTGGTTCCGCGCCGCCTCGATCATCGCCATCTGCATGCCGAAGCAGATGCCGAAGTAGGGGATGCCGTGTTCGCGGGCGAAGCGCACGGCGCGGATCATCCCCTCCGAGCCGCGCTCCCCGAAGGCGCCCGGCACCAGCACGCCGTGCACCGAAGCCAGGCGGATCGCGATCAGGTCCTCGTCCTTCTCGAAGGCCTCGCCCTCGATCCAGTCGAAGCGCACCCGCACGTTGTTGGCCAGGCCGCCGTGGATCAGCGCCTCGACGAGGGATTTGTAGGCGTCGGAGAGCCCGGTGTACTTGCCGACGATGGCGATGTTCACCTCGCCGTCGGGGTGGTTCAGGATATGGGCGATGCCCTCCCAGCGGCGCAGATCCGGCTTCGGTGCGGTCTCGCTGAGGCCGAAGACGTCCAGCACTTCCCGGTCGAGGCCCTCGGCGTGGTAGTCCAGCGGCACGGAATAGATGTTGGGGCTGTCGAGCGCCTGGATGACGGCGCTGGGCCGCACATTGCAGAACTGGGCGATCTTGCGCCGCTCGCTCTCCGGGATCTCCTGCTCGCAGCGGCAGAGCAGGATGTCCGGCTGGATGCCGATCGAGCGCAGCTCCTTCACCGAGTGCTGCGTCGGCTTGGTCTTCATCTCGCCCGCCGTCTTGATGTACGGCAGCAGCGTCAGGTGGATGTAGCAGGCGTGGCCGCGCGGCAGCTCCTGGCCGAGCTGGCGGATCGCCTCGAAGAACGGCAGGCCCTCGATGTCGCCCACCGTGCCGCCCACCTCCACCAGCACGAAATCGACGCCCTCGCCCGGATCGGCCAGGACGAAGTCCTTGATCTCGCCGGTGACGTGCGGAATCACCTGGACGGTGGCGCCCAGATAGTCGCCCCGCCGCTCCTTCTCGATGATGGTCTTGTAGATCTGGCCGGTGGTGATGTTGTCGTTGCCGGTGGCGTTGACGCCGGTGAACCGCTCGTAGTGGCCGAGATCGAGGTCGGTCTCCGCGCCGTCGTCGGTCACGAAGACCAAGCCGTGCTGATAGGGGCTCATCGTGCCCGGATCGACGTTGAGGTAGGGGTCGAGCTTGCGCAGGCGGACATTGTAGCCCCGCGCCTGCAAAAGCGCGCCGAGGGCGGCGGACGCGAGACCTTTGCCTAGGGAGGAGACCACGCCGCCGGTGATGAAGATGTACCGGGCCATGGGCGTTCAGATTAGCCGTGATTCGCCGCGCCGTGACGGCCTGCTCATCGCCTCATCCACGGCTTATTGCTGCGCGGGAGGGCTTGCGGGCGCCGGCTGTCCGGCGTCCTGACCGAGGAAGGGATTGTGCACGGTGGGCGTGGGCGCCTGCAGCGGGCTGGGCGCCGCGTTCGGACTTCCGGGCTGGGCCGTGCCGGCCGGCGGGCGCGGCGGCGGCTGGTTGAGGGTCGCCGGATTGATGGCGTCCACCTTCAGGCGGTCGACCACGGAGGAGGCCCCGCGCTGACGCCCCGCGATGATGGTCAGGAGCAGCGCCAGGATGAAGAAGGCCGCGCCGAGGATCCAGGTGGTGCGGGTGAGCAGGTCCCCTGCCCCGCGCGCGGTCATGAAGCCCGAGGGCCCGCCGCCCATGCCCAGCGCGCCGCCCTCCGAGCGCTGCAGCAGGACCACGCCCACCAGCGCCAGGCTGACGATGATCTCCAAAACAAGCAGAAGGTTCAGCAGCATGCGTGGCCAAGGATCCGGTGCGTTCGGGCGGTCACACCGCACCGAAATGAAGCGCGCGCTCTATCACCCGGAGCGCCGCAGCGCCATACCTAGGTGGTCGCAGCCCCCTGGCAAGTCATGATTCTGGAATCCAAGCGCCTGCCCATCCTGGAGACCGAGCGCCTGCGCCTGGCGCCGATCGAGCGGACCGACGCCGAGCTCGCCAATGCGCTGATGCGCGACGCCGAGGTGATGGCCTTCTGGGACGTGCCGGAGATCGACGACGCGGATCTCGTGCACGCCATCATCGACAGCCAGGTGACGGCCAATTCGCTGGGCCAGGCGATCTACTGGGGGATGCGGACCCTGTCGGGCGACCAGTTCATCGGCTGCTGCGACCTCTCGGCGATCGACCGCTGGCACAAGCGCGGCGAGATCGGCTTCCTGCTCGGCCGCGACGCCTGGGGCCAGGGCTATGCGCTGGAGGCCATGCAGGCCGTGGTCGCCTATGCGGCGGCCGCCGGCATCCGCAAGCTGACGGCGCGCACCCACATCGGCAATCGCCGTTCCGAGCAGCTGCTGGCCAAGCTCGGCTTCAAGCTGGAGGGGCTGCTGCGCGGCCACATCCTGCGCGCCGGCGAGCGCCGCGACTGCCACGTCTACGGCTTGCTGCTCTAAGGCCGCGCGCGCCATGACGCACCCGATCGCGCTGCAAGGCTTCGACCACATCGTGCTCCGGGTGCGCGACAAGCCCGCCATGGTGGCCTTCTACACCGAGGTGATCGGCGGCTCGGTGGACTGGGACCGGCCGGAGCTCGGGCTCACGCATCTGCGCGTGGGGCCGGACCTCATCGACCTCGTCACCTTGGACGGCCCCCTCGGCCGGGCCGGCGGCGAAGGCCCCGGGACGGAAGGGCGCAACCTCGACCATTTCGCCCTGCGCGTGGCGGCCTTCGACGAGCCGGCGATCCGAGCGCACCTGCAGGCGCATGGCGTGGCGGTGATCGACGCCGGCGAGCGCTACGGCGCGACAGGCGACGGCCTCTCGCTCTACATCCGCGATCCGGAAGGCAATACGATCGAGCTGAAGGCCGCCGCCGCCTAGTGGCCGCCACCCATGGCGGCGCCGCCCCGAGCCGGCTTCGGCGCGAACCAGACCAGCACGGCGCCGAGCAGGAACAGCCCGACGGTGATCATGAAGATATGGTTGGTGGCCAGCATCACCGACTGCACCTGCACGAGCCGGTCCACCTGCCCGGTCGCCTGCTCCGGCGTCAGCCCCTGCGAGGTCATCGCCGAGATCGCGCCGGGCACGTCGTGCAGCCGGGTGACCAGCTCGCTGCGCTTCGCCGTGGCGGTGTTGTCCCAGGCGGTCGTCATGATCGAGGTGGCGAAGGCCGCCCCGGAGGTGCGCAGGAAATTGGACAGGCCGGCCGCCGAAGCCACCTCAGACGGCAGCACCGAGGACAGGGTGATGCTGGTGGCGGAGATGAAGAAGAACGGCAGGGCGAACCCCTGCGCCAGGAACGGCAGGGCGACCGCCCAGAAGTTCACATCCGTCGTGAAATGCGCCCGCCAGAAGGCGACCCCGGCCAGCCAGCAGACGCCGAAGGAGACCAGAGCGCGGGCGTCCACCTTGTTGCCGAGCAGGCGGGCGACGACGGGCGACATCACCACTGCGAGCACCCCGTTGAGCGAGCTGGCGTAGCCGGCCCAGGTCGCCGTGTAGCCCATGCTGGTCTGCAGCCAGAGCGGGATCAGGACCACCGTGGCGAAGAAGGTGCCGAAGGTCACGCTGGTGGTCGCCACCCCCATGACGAATCCGCGATGGCGGAAGATCCGCAGGTCGACGATCGGATTCTCGGCGGTCAGCTCCCAGATGAGGAAGGAGACGAAGCCGAGCGCCGCCACGACGGCCAGGCCCACGATCGTGCCGGAGGCGAACCACTCCAGCTCCTTGCCCTTGTCCAGCATGACCTGCAGCGAGCCCACCCACAGGATCAGCAGGCCCAGACCGATGTAGTCGACGGGCACGCGGCGCGTCGCGGTCTCGCGGGTGCGCAGGATCGCGAAGGCCCCGAAGGCGACGCCCGCCGCCACCGGGATGTTGATGAAGAAGATCCAGCTCCAGCCGATGGTGTCGGAGATGGTCCCCCCCAGGATCGGGCCGGCGATCGGCGCCACGACGGTGGTCATCGACCAGAGGCCCAGCGCCTGGGCCCCCTTGTCCCGCGGGAAGATGCCCAGCAGCAGGGTCTGCGAGGTCGGCATGATCGGCCCGCCGGCGAGGCCCTGCATCACCCGGAAGGCGACCAGCATGCCGAAGCTGGGCGCCAGGCCGCATAGGAAGGAGAAGGCGCCGAAGCCCAGCATGGCCCCGGTGAAGACCTTCACCGCGCCGAACCGCTGCACCAGCCAGCCGGTCAGCGGCACGGTGATCGCCTCGGCCACGCTGTAGGAGGTGATCACCCAGGTGCCCTGCGAGGGCGACACCGCCAGACCGCCGGCGATGTGCGGCACCGAGACGTTGGCGATGGTGGTGTCGAGCACCACCATGAAGTTGGCCAGGCCCAGCAGCAGGGCCGCTCCGAGGAGCGGCAGCCCCGTGAGCTGCGCCGGGCCGGGTCGGCCGCTAAGGCTCATGACGCGTCCACCACAGCCTTCATCGAGAGGCCGACGCGCAGCGGATGGTCGCGCAGCTCGCGCGGATCGAGGCCGATGCGCACCGGCACCCGCTGGACGACCTTGATCCAGTTGCCCGTGGCGTTCTGCGCCGGGATCAGGCTGAAGGCCGAGCCGGAGCCGCCCGCCACCCCGATCACCCGGCCATGGAACTTCACGCCGCCGCCATAGACGTCGCTGGTCAGCGTCACCGGCGAGCCGATGTGCACCTTGCGCAGCTGCACTTCCTTGAAGTTGGCGTCGACGTAGGCGCTCTGCACGGGGACGATGCTCATGAGCACGGTCCCGGCCTGCACCCGCTGGCCGATCTCGATCGCCTTCTTGGTGACTATGCCGGCCACCGGCGCGCGGACGGTGGTGCGCTCGAGGTCGAGCTGGGCCTGGCCGACCTGGGCGCGCGCGGCGGCGACCTCGGGGTTGGACTGCAGGTCGGAGCCGCGGATCAGCACCGCGGCGGACTGCCGCTGGGCGCCGGCGGCCAGGACGTTGGCGCGGGCCTGCTTCAGCGCCGACTGCGCCGCGCTCACCGCCGCCTGGGAGGTCTGACGGGCGTTCTGGGCCGCGGTCAGCTCGTCGCCGGAGACCGCGCCGGTGCCGGCGAGGCTGCGCCGGCGGGCGTATTCGGCCTCGGCCTTGGCCAGGTCGGACTGGGCCGAGGCGAGCTGGGCCTGGGCGCGGCTGACGTCGGAGGTCCGGGCGTCGGTCGTAGCGGCCAGCGCCTGGTCGTTGGCGTAGTATTGCTGCACCCGCCGCTGGGCCTGGCCGAGCTGGGCCTCGGCGCGGGAGAGCGCCAGGCGCGCGTCCGAGGGGTCGATCAGGGCGACCACGTCGCCCTTGCGCACGAATTGGGTCTCGCCGGCCGGCGTCTGGACGATCGGTCCGCTGACCAGCGCGGTCACCTGGGCGACGTCGGCCTGGACATAGGCGTCGTCGGTGGTCACCCGCTTGGAGCCGATCAGCAGCCAGTAGAGGAACCAGAGCAGGCCGACCGCCAGGACCACGGCGCCCAGGATGGCGAAAAGGCGCCTGCGACGGGCTTTGCGCGCCGCCGGGCTGGGGGCGGCGTCGACCTCAGCGTCGTCGTCGTCATTGTAGGCAGGTTGCTGCGTCATCGATGTCCCTCTTCGGACGCGGTCGTCAGGTGGTGTGGAAGCCGCCGCCCAGCGCGCGGGCGAGCGCTGCGTCGACGGTGAGCGTGCGGGCCTCGAGGTCGGCCACCGTGCGCCGCTGCACGATCACGGAGTCCTCGGCCAACAGCGCCGCCAGATAGTTGGACAGCCCCGCCTTGTAGCGAAGCTCGGCGATCCGATAGGCGTTCTCGGCCTCGGCCAGAGCGGTGCGCGCCTGGGAGAGCCTGGCCTGCAGCTGGCGGGCGCTGGCCGCGGCGTCGGCGACCTGCTGCAGCGCCTGGACCAGGGTGTCGTCGTAGGCGGCGACGGCGGCGTCGTAGTCGGCGCGCGCGCCGCGGTACTGGCCCTCCAGCCGCCCGGCGGAGAAGATCGGCAGGCTCATCGCCAGCCCCGCCTCGCCGATCTGCGAGCTCGGCAGCCGCAGGAGGTTGAGACCGAGCGCCTGCTGGCCGATGTAGGTGGCGAGGTTGATGTTCGGATAGAAGCCGGCCTTGGCGACGCGCACGCGCTTGGCCGCCGCCTCGGCGCGGAGCCGGGCCGCCTGCACGTCCGGCCGGCGGCCCACGAGGTCGACGGCGAGGTCCTGGGGCAGGCCGAAGCCCGCCGCGATCGCTGCGCCTGGCCGGGCGAGCGTGAGCCCGCGGTCCGGCCCGGCGCCGGCCAGCGCGGCCAGCCGGTTGCGCGTCAGGCTGATCTGCTCGTCGAGGCTCGTCAGCTCCTGGGTCGCCGCGGCGACGTTGGCCCGGGACTGCGAGGCCTCGCCCTGGTTCGCGACCCCGTCCCGCGCGCGCTGGCCAACCAAGTCGGCGGTGGACTGGCGGTTGGCCAGCGACTGGGCCTGGGCCTCGCGCTCGCCGAACAGCCGCGCCAGGTCGGCATAGGCGGAGACCATGCTGGTGGTCAGCATCAGCCGGCTCTCGGCGGCGTCCATGCGCGCGGCCTCGGCCTCCGAGGTCGCCGCCGCCAGGCTCGCGCGGTTGCGGCCGAAGAGGTCCAGGTCCCAGTTGAGGTTGAGGCTGACCTGGCCGGTGTCTCTGTAGCCCTTGGGCACGAACTGCGGCGGGATGCCCATGTTGTAGCTCTGCCGCAGCTCGGCGACCTGGCCGTTGGCGTTCAGGCTGGGCAGAGTCGCCCCCCGCGCCTGCTCGGCCAGCGCCTGGGCGCGGCGCACGCGCGCCTGGGCCTGTACCAGGGTCGGCGAATTGGCCAGCGCCTCGTCGATCAGCGCGTTCAGCTGCGGGTCGTTGTAGCGCCGCCACCAGCCGTCCTCGGGCCAGGCCGCCGGCGGGGCCTGGAAGCTCTGGGTGGTCGCATAGGACTCTGCCGGCTTCACCTTCGGCGCAGGCCCGAGGTTCGGGGCGCAGGCGGCCAGCGCGGCGGCCGAGACTGCCATCGACAGGATGTGGCGATGCATGGAGCCCCTCCAGCTACAGGGGTCGGAGCAGAAATATGACCGTACTGTACGGTCAGCACCTAAGCTGCTATAGTCGACAGGTCAAGGTGCTTTTCGGTGGAGCTCAGATGGGCGCGACGGCGCGGGAGGCAAGGCGCGAGGATCGGCGAGACGCCATTCTCGACGTGGCGCAGGAGTGTTTCGTGGCGGAGGGATACGGCGCCACCTCGATGTCCACGATCGCCGCCCGGCTCGGCGGTTCGAAGGGCACGCTCTACAATTACTTCCGCTCCAAGGAGGAGCTGTTCGACGCCGTCGTACGCCGCTCCTGCGACCGGCTGCACGCCGGAATGGACAGCTTTCCGCAGGACGATGACGTCCGCCAGCGGCTCGTCGGCATGGCGCAGCGATTCCTCGACCACCTGCTGTCGCCGGAGGCGCTGGCGATCTATCGGGTGGTGGTGGGCGAGGGCGAGCGCTTCCCGGAGCTCGCCCGCGTGTTCTATGAAGCCGGACCCCGGCGGGGGATCGCACGCGGCGCGCAGGACCTGGGCGGGCTGATGCAGCAGGGGGTCCTGCGCCAGGCGGATCCGGTGCTGGCCGCCAACCAGTTCAAGGACCTGGCGCTCTCCGGTGTGTACAACCTGCGCCTCTGGGGCGTGATCGGCGATCTCACACCGGCCGAAAAGCGCGCGCGCGCCGAGATCGCCGCGGACACCTTCCTACGCGCCTACGCCCCCTAAGCCGCGCGCACGATCGCCAGGAAATCGGCGGCCTTAAGCGACGCGCCGCCCACCAGGGCTCCGCCGACCTCGTCGGCGTGCAGGATCTCCGCGGCGTTGCCGGGCTTCACCGAGCCGCCGTAGAGGATCGGGACGCTGCTCGCCTCGGCGCCGAAGATCTCCGCCAGGGTCGCCCGGATCGCCCGGTGCATCTCCTCGATCTCCGGCGTGGTGGGGGTGAGCCCGGTGCCGATCGCCCACACCGGCTCATAAGCCACGGCGAACCGCTGCCCCGCCAGCTCTGCAGGCAGCGAGCCCCTCACCTGCCCGGTGACGACCGCCAGCGCTCCGCCGGCCTGGCGCTGCTCGAGGGTCTCCCCGACGCAGACGATGGGCTCGAGGCCATGGCGCAGCGCGGCCTGCACCTTCCGGGCGACCAGCACGTCGGTTTCGCAATAGGCGGCGCGCCGCTCGGAGTGGCCGAGGATCACCAGCCTGGCCCCCGCTTCGGCCAGCATCTCGGCGGAGATGTCGCCGGTGAAGGCGCCGCAGTCGTCGCCGTGCGCGTCCTGGCCGCCCACCAGCACCTT
>JAQGIJ010000133.1 GCA_028291285.1 Phenylobacterium sp.
AGTGCCGCCCGGCGCAAACCCTACGAACCGACGTGTGATCGCAGAAGTCCGGGAGCCTACCTTCGACGGACGAATCCTATCAGTTCTACCCGCAGGAACCGCCGATCACGCCGGGTTCGCCCTATTCGCCCGTCCATTCGGCCTGGCGCCGCGCGGCCTATGCCGGCGTCGCCCTGCTCGCCGGCGCCGGCTCGACGTTCCCGAGCGCCCTCACCGCTGTCAACGTGGGCCCGATCTCCGGGTCCCTCGGCGTCTACACGGCGGAGGCTAGCTGGCTTCCTGCGATCTATTTCGCGGCCAATGCGGGGGCCAATCTCACCCTGATCAAGGCCCGGACTCAGTTCGGGATTCCCGCCGTCACTCGGACGTTCCTGATCGCCTTCGCCGCCGCGGCCCTGCTCGAGCTGGTCCATCCGACGCTGGCGACAGCGGTGCTCGCGCGCGCCTGCAACGGCATGGCGGCCGCCGGCCTGGTCACCCTCTGTGTCTACTACCTGATGCAGATCTTCCCGCCCAATCTGCGACCCGTAGGGCTGGTGATCGGCCTGGGCCTGTCGCAGCTCGGCACGCCTTTGGCGCGGCTGGTGCCCGTGGATCTGCTGGGCGACGACCGATGGTTCGGCATGCACCTGCTGGAACTGGCGGTTCCCTTGGCCTTGCTCGCCGCCACCTTGGCCGTCCCCCTGCCGCCAAGCGATCGGATCCGGGCGTTCCGACGCCTCGATCTGGTGACGATCGGCCTGACGGCGCCCGCCATCTTCCTGGTCTGCGGGGTGCTGGGCCTGGGCCGGGTCGTCTGGTGGACGGATGCGCCGTGGCTCGGGTGGATGCTCGCCGCCGCCGTGCCCCTGTTCGCCCTGGCGTGGCTGGTCGAGACCCATCGGACCGAGCCTCTGGTCCAGTTCGGCTGGATCGGGACCCGCGATATCCTGCGGTTCGCCGCGGTCGCGCTGCTCGTCCGGCTGGCGATCGCCGAACAGACCTTCGGAGTCGTCGGCCTCCTCAGCTCCGGCGGCTTGACCAACGATCAGCTCAGGCTCCTGTTCGCCTGGGTCCTGGCGGCGATGGTGTTGGGCATCGCCGTAGCGGCCGTGACCCTGTCGGAGGAGCGCCTGCCCTGGCAGGTGATGACAGCGGCCCTGTGCATCGCGCTCGGGGCCTGGCTGGATTCCGGCGCCAACAACCTGACGCGGCCGCCGCAGCTCTATCTGAGCCAGGGCCTGATCGGCTTCGGGACCACACTGTTCATCGGACCGGCCCTGCTGTTCGGGCTCACGCGGATGCTGAAGCGCGGCGCCGACCATCTGGTGACGATCGTGGTGCTCTTCGGGGTCACCCAGAACGTCGGCGCTCTGCTGGGCTCGGCGATCCTCGGAAGTTACCAGATCGTGCAGGCGCGCGCCCACGCCGTCGCCCTCTCGTCGGCCCTCGCCGGCGCCGATCCCACCGTCGCCGCCCGGCTTGCGGCCGGGGCCGGGGCGCTGGCGGGAAGCCTCAACGACCCGGCGCAGCGCGCCGGGCAGGGGGCGGGCCTGCTGGGGCGGGCCCTGACCCAGGAAGCGACGGTCCTGGCCTTCGGTGACGTCTTCAGGTTCGTCGCCGTCCTGGCCCTGGCGACCGCCGTCTACATAGGCGGCCTCATCCTTGTCTCCGCCGTCCGACGAAAGCCCGCCATGGATCGACCCGCGTGACCGAAACCCCGCAAGCCCCGCCCCCGGCCTCCGCCTGGCGGCCAAAGCCACATAGCCCGTGGGTCATCGCCGGCGTGGTCGTCCTTGCGCTCGCGGTCGTCCTTACCATCCTGGCCGCCTGGCGGCTGCCGCCGTTCGGGCTCGCGACCCAGACGACCGAAAACGCCTATGTGCACGGCCGCACGACGGTGATCGCCCCGCAGGTGAGCGGCTACATCACCCGGGTCCTGGCGAAGGACTACGCCCAGGTCGCGGCGGGACAGGTGCTGGCGACCGTCGACGACCGGATCTACCGCGCGCGGGTGGAACAGGCGCAGGCCAATCTGGCGGCGGCCGAGGCCAGCCTGGCCAACAGCGCCCAGGCCCACGCGTCCCGCGCGGCCGGCGTCGCCGGGCAGGACGCCAACGCCGAGAACGCCAAGGCCCAGTTGCTGCGCGCGACGGCCGACATGGCCCGCGCCACCGACCTGGCGACCGACGGCTCGATTTCCGTCCGTGAGCGGGACCAGACCCTGGCGGCCTTGCGCCAGGCCGAAGCGCAGGTGCATCAGGCGAAGGCGGCGCAGGACATCGCCCGCCAGGACCTCCGCACGGTCGACGTCGGCCGCCGCGGGCTGGAGGCGCAGGTCGCCGCCGCGCAGGCGCAGCTGCACGCGGCGAGCGTCGACCTGGAAAACACCGTCATCCGCGCCCCCGAAGCCGGCCAGGTGGGGCAGGTCGGGGTGCGCCTCGGGCAGTATGTGACCAACGGCACCCAGCTGCTGTCGCTGGTGCCGCCCGACAAGTGGCTGATCGCCGACTACAAGGAAGCGCAGACGGCGCGGATCGCGCCGGGACAGCGTGCGACCTTCACCGTCGACGGCCTCGGCGGCGCGCGCCTGACCGGTCGGGTGGAGCAGCTGTCGCCGGCGGCGGGATCCGAGTTCGCGGTCCTGAAGCCCGACAACGCCACCGGCAATTTCGTGAAAGTGCCGCAGCGGATCGGCGTGCGTATCGGGATCGACCCAGGCCAGCCGGCCGCCGCCCGCCTGCGGCCGGGGATGTCCGTCGAGGTGCGGATCGACACGGGGAGCGCCTCGTGAAGCCCCGCGTCGCCGCCCTGGGCGCCGTGCTTTTGGCCGCCTGCGCCGGGCCCCGCCCGCAGGCGCCGCCCGAGTCCGCAATCACCCCGCCGGCAGTCTGGCGCAGCGGCGTCCCGGGATCGTCCGCCGAGGTCAGCGCGGCCTGGTGGCAGGCTTTCCAGGATCCGGTCCTGACGCAGGTGGTGCAAGCGGCGCTGGCGCACAACACCGATGTCGCGATCGCCGCGGCGCGGGTGGCGGAGGCGCGCGGCCAGTTCCACCTTGCGCGCGCCCAGGGCCTGCCCAACGTTCAGGGCGCGGCCCAGGGCGTCCGGGAACGCGACCTCAACCCGGGCTTCGGGATCGCCGAACAGCAGACCGCCGGCGAAGCGGAGGTCTCGATCGCCTACGACCTCGATCTTTTTGGCCGACTGGCGAACGCCCGTGAGGCGGCGCGCGCGGGGCTGCTCGCCAGCCAGGCGTCGCGCGACAATGTCAGGCTCGCGGTGACCGCCTCGGCGGCGAGCGGCTACATCACCCTCCGCACGCTCGACGCACGGCTGGCCGTCCTGCAGGCCACCCTCGCCGACCGCGCCGAGGCGCTGAGGATCGCCCGCCGACGCGCCGGCGCCGGCTACGCGTCGCAGCTCGACCTGGCGCAGGCCGAGGCCGACTACGCGGCCACCGCCCAGTTGGTTCCGGCCGCGCAGCTGGCGATCGCGCGCCAGGAGGACGGCCTCAGCCTGCTGCTCGGCGAAAGCCCGCGCGCCTTTGACCGCGGCGCGGACCTCGACGCCCTGGCGCTCCCGGCGATTCCCGGCAGCGTGCCGGCCGCCCTGCTGCGGCGACGCCCGGACATCGTGGCCGCCGAGCAGCAACTCGTCGCGGCGGACCGCACCCTGGACTCGGCGCGCGCGGCCTTCCTGCCCGACGTGCAGCTCTCCGCCAGCGGCGGCGGCGTGGGATCGAACCTCATCCCGCGGTCCATCTGGGTCTTCGCCCTGGGCGGCGGCCTGGTCGCACCGATCTTCGACAGCGGCCGGCTGAAAGCCCAGCAGGAGAGCGTGGCCGCGCGGCGCGACCAGGCGGCGTTCGCCTATCGCAAGACGGCCTTGGTCGCCTTCCGAGAGGTGGAGGACGCGCTGGCCAGCCTTCAGCGCCTGCAGGAGCAGGAGACGGCCCTGAACGCCCAACGCGCGGTCCTCGCCCGCACCGTCGCCTTGGCGACCAACCGCTACCGGGCCGGCTACTCGCCCTACCTGGATCAACTCGACGCCCAACGGGGCCTGTTGTCGGCGGATCTCGCCCTGGCGCAGAGCCGCGGAGAGCGCCTGAACGCCGCCGTTAACCTCTACGCGGCGCTGGGCGGCGGATGGCAGGACGCGGCGCGGGCGGGGCCGACGCCCGGGCGTCCTGGCGCCGACTGACCCTATGTCCTCATGGCTCGTCGCCGGGGCGGGCCCCGGCGATGCGGCGGCTAGGACTGCAGCCGGCTGTAGGCTTCGAACCCGTAGCCGGCGGCGGGCTTGAGGCGGTGGAGCAGGTCGGGGATGGGCTGAACGCTGCCGCAAACCATCTTGAAGACCTCTTGCATGTCGTCGTGCAGCTTCACCGTCTCCGGATTCTCTAGGCCGGCCGTAGCGCGGAGGGCGGCGTAGCGATCGAAGTCGTCGAGCAGCCGGTCAAGGGGGATGGACAGCCGCACCACAAAGCTGTGCACGCGCGCCCGCAGGTCCGCGTCCGGAAGGTCGAAGATGTGCTCCCGATTTCGCTCATAGACGTCAACCTCGCGCCGCGCGGCCCGGAGCAGGCGCAGGGTCACCGGGCCAAGGGTTGCACTCGCGCCCGGCGGCGGCTTGGCGGCCGTCAGGATGCGTTCGACCGCCGCCAGCACTTCCCCGCAGAGCAGGGCCGCGTTCCGTCGTCGCCGTCGGCTGTCAAGCGCGGCCTGGACCTGCGTCGCGATGAAGCCGCCCACCGTCGCAAGCACCGCCCCGAGCGCGACGCCCGCGAGCGGATTGAAAGGCGGAGTCATGCCGCCGCGCCCGCGACGGCGGCCCGCCGTCCGGGGTTTGCCGGCGCGGCGGTTTCGGAGCGGGGATCGATCATGACTGTGTCGGCCAGTCCGCGGGCGGGGCGCACGCCGGACTCCGGCGACTGTTCGATCCGCGCCCGGGGGAGGACGGGCGGATCCTTAGGGGCGTCGATTTGGCGCTGTGGTCCGGCTCCGGCGTGCCAAGCGATACTGCGCTGCAGGCCTCGGCCCTTCCATCCCCCGTTCGGGGGGCGCAGCCGCAGCGGACCGCGCGCGCTGGCTCACGACTTCAAGCAAGTGCTGTCTCCACGATCGTCGGGCGGGACCGCACACTGCCGGCCAGCGAAGTGGAGACGGCTAAGGAGTACGCGGTGGGACAGAGTCTTCCAGCCGGTGTCGACAGAGCGCCGACGCCAACCGCCTTTTTTCCCGCGAACGGGGTGACCGACGCGTCCGTACTGAGCCCCCGGGAGCGGCAAATCCTCACGCAGATCGGCCAGGGGCGCTCCAACAAAGAGATCGCCCGCGCGCTCGGCAGTTCGCCGGAGACGGTCAAGTCCCACATCAAACACATCTTCCTCAAGCTCGACGTCAGTCGGCGGGCCCAGGCGGTTCTGCTGGGTCAGCATTTGGGGCTCTTGAGAACTGGCTGATGGCCACACCCTTGCGCAGATGCTCATCGCCTCCGAGTGTAAAGTCATCAGCGTCCCCAGACGCTGGCCTGGCGCGGTCGTCGGCGGCGTCCTCCGGCAGACGGACCGACGGCGGCCGTAGACTTTGCGGCGTCCGGCGGCGGCCATCGGACCTCGGGTCGCCGAAGCGTCTCGACAGCGTGGGACGAGGGAACGCGCAGCGCCACGCGCTGGGCGTCGGCGGTCGCCGGCGCGCGGGTTAGGGAGGCGTTGCGATGTCGGTCGTCCCCGGCCCGCACGAGCGTCGCGCGCAAGACGCCGCGCCGCTCCTGCTGATCGAGGAGATCA
>JAQGIJ010000143.1 GCA_028291285.1 Phenylobacterium sp.
GCGACGATCCAGATGAAGAAGGAGACCCGGCGGATCGCGCGCACCTCCAGCATCGAGACGCTGAGCAGGATGACGGCCGCGCCGGCGCCGAAGACGCACTGGCGCACGGCGAAGTGGAACGGGTCGCCGATGTTCATCCGCATCGCCGCAGCCGGGCTCGAGGCGAACGACAGCGCCACGCCGATGGCGATCAGCAGCGCCGCGACGCCCAGCATCCAGCGGTCCACCGTCCACCACCAGACGCCCACGGCCGTGCGGTCCGAGCGGGCGAAGGCGTGCGCTTGAGTCGAGGTGGTCATCGGGCCCCTCCCCTCCATCGTGCGCCGATGCCGCTCACGCCGCGCCCTTGGCTTCGGCTGAGCCCGCGAGCCCGAGGACGGCGCGGCGGAAGGCCTCGCCGCGGTCTTCGAAGTCGAGGAACTGGTCGAAGGAGGCGCAGGCCGGCGACAGCAGCACGACCGCCTCCTGGCCGGAGCCTTGCGCATCGGCGAAGGCGGCGGCGACCGCGGCGTCCATGGTCCCGCACTCCACCGCCGACGCCCTGCCCTTCAGCGTCTCGGCGAAGGCGGGCGCGGCCTCGCCGATGAGGTAGGCCTTTGCGACGCGGGGAAAGAGGTCCTGCAAGGCGTCGATGCCGTCGGTCTTCGGCTGGCCGCCGGCGATCCAGAACACCTTCGGATAGCTCGACAGGGCCTGGCGGGCGGCGTCGGTGTTGGTGGCCTTGCTGTCGTTGACGAAGCGGATCCGGCCGATGCGCCCCACCGTCTCCATCCGGTGCGCCAGCCCCGGGAAGGTCATCAGGTGCTCGGCGGCCTCGTCGGCGGCGATGCCCAGGCCCTTGGCGGCGGCGTAGGCGGCCGCGGCGTTCTGCCAGTTGTGGCGGCCGGGCAGCGAGCGGGCCCGCTTCAGGTCGGCCACCTCGACGGCGCGCTCGCCGGTGGCGTCATAGAGCAGGCCGTCCAGCGCATAGACGCCCCGGCCCATGGCCTTCGAGGCCGAGATCGGCACGATGGTGCGGCGGTTGGCGGCGGTGATCTCGGTGCAGATGCGCCCGCCCCAGGGATCGTCCACGCCGATCACCGCGGTGTCGCCCTTGCCCTGGTTGGCCAGGATGCGGCGCTTGGCGGCCACATAGCCCTCCATCCCGCCGTGCCGGTCGAGGTGGTCGGGCGAGATGTTGAGGATGATGGCGACGTCGGGCTTGAGGCTCGTGGTCAGGTCGAGCTGGTAGGACGAGAGCTCCAGCACATAGACCGCGCCCCCGTGCATGTCCTCGAGGCCCAGGACGCCGTAGCCAATGTTGCCGCCGACCCGCGTGTCGCGCCCGGCCTCGGCGCAGATGTGGCCGATCAGCGCCGTGGTGGTCGACTTGCCGTTGGTGCCGGTGATGGCGACGACCTTCGGCCGCTTGTGCTCGGGGGCGGCGTTGACCGTGCGGGCGAAGAGCTCGATGTCGCCGAGGATCTCGACGCCGGCCGCCTTGGCGCGCTCCACCGTCCAGTGCGGCGCGGGATGGGTCAGCGGCACGCCCGGGGAGAGCATCAGGGCGGCGAACCTCGACCAGTCGGCGGTGGTCAGGTCGGTCAGCTGGAAGCCGGCCGCCTCGGCGGCCTGGCGGGCGGCGGGCTTCTCGTCCCACAGCGCCACCTCCGCGCCCCCGGCCCGGAGCGCGCGCGCGGCGGCGAGGCCCGTACGGGCCAGGCCGAACACGGCGACCGTCCTGCCTTCGAAGCCGCGGACCGGGATCATGACGGTGAGCCTTCCCCCTTCCCTAGCGGAGCTTGAGCGTGCCCAGCCCGAGCAGGGCCAGCATCAGCGAGACGATCCAGAAGCGGATCACGACGGTGGACTCCGACCAGCCGAGCTTTTCGAAGTGGTGGTGGATCGGGGCCATCAGGAAGACCCGGCGGCCGGTGCGCTTGAACCAGGCGACCTGGATCACCACCGACAGGGTTTCGGCGACGAACAGGCCGCCGATCACCGCCAGCACGATCTCATGGCGCGTGGCGACCGCGATCGAGCCCACCGCCCCGCCCAGGGCCAGCGAGCCGGTGTCGCCCATGAAGATCCGCGCCGGCGGGGCGTTGTACCAGAGGAAGCCCATGCCCGCGCCGATCAGCGCGCTGCAGAAGACCGCGATCTCGCCCACGCCGGGCACGAAGTGGAGCTGCAGGTAGTTGGCGAAGACGAAGTTGCCGACCAGGTAGGCGATGAAGCCGAAGGCCGCCGAGGCGATCATCACCGGCACCGTGGCCAGGCCGTCGAGGCCATCGGTGAAGTTCACCGCATTGGCCGCGCCGACGACCACGAAGGCGCCGAAGGCCAGGTAGAACCAGCCCAGGTTCACCACCGCCTGCTTGAGCAGCGGGAAGGCCACCGAGGTGAGCAGCTGATGGTCCTCGGGCGGCTTGGCCGCGAACAGGACGATGAGGGCGATGGCGGTCATCGCAAGGCCCGCCTCGATCGCCAGCCGGGCGAAGCCGGAAAGCCCCCCGGTGGTCTGCGTGGTCACCTTGGCGTAGTCGTCGAGGAAGCCCAGCACGCCGTAGCCGGTGGTCACCAGCAGCACCGCCCAGACGTAGACGTTGGAGAGGTCGGCCCACAGCAGGGTCGAGATGATCAGGCCCGCCAGGATCATCACCCCGCCCATGGTGGGCGTGCCGGCCTTTTCGATGACGTGGCGCTCGATGCCTTCCTTGCGGATCGGCTGGCCCCTGCCCTGCTTGGCGCGCATCCAGCGGATGAAGCGCGAGCCCATGGCCATGACGATGAACTGGGCGGTGAACAGCGCCATGCCACCGCGGAAGGTGATGTAGCGCAGGATGTTGAGCACCGGCACGTGTCCGCCGGCCGCCAACTGCTCGTAGAGCCAGAAGATCATGCGCCCGTCTCCCGTCCCGCGGAGTCGAGTGCGCTCAGCGCTGCAGCCACAGCGCCGGCCTTCGACCCGTTGGAACCCTTCACCATCACCACGTCGCCGGGCTCTACGGCCCGGACGACCAGCGGCGCGAGTTCCGCTGCGGTTTCGGCGTAGCCGCCCCGCCGAGTCGGCGGAAGGGCGTCCCAGAGCGATTTCATCAGCGGGCCGGCGCAGAAGACGAGATCGATCGCCGCCGCCGCCAGCGGCTCCGCGAGGGCGGCGTGGAAGCCGGGCGCCTGCTCGCCCAGCTCCAGCATGTCGGTCAGCGCGACAATGCGCCGCCCGCGGGTCGGGCGCACGCCGAGGGTGGCGATCGCCGAGGCCATGGAGATCGGGTTGGCGTTGTAGCTCTCGTCGATCAGGGTGAAGCCGCCGCCCGCGATGCGAACCGTCTTCTCCGCGCCCCGGCCGGCGAGCGGCTCGAAGGAGCCGAGCGCGGCCAGGCTGTCGCCCAGGTCGACGTCGAGGGCCTCCAGCATCAGCAGCACGGCCATGGAATTGAGGCCCCAGTGCTGCCCGGTCTGCAGGATCGGAAAGTCCAGCGCCTTGCCGTGCAGCCTGGCCTGCACCACGGCGTTCGGGCCGGGGACCTGGAAGTCGATCAGCCGCGCGTCGCACCCCTCGGCGGTCCCGAAGCTGCGCACGTCGGCGCCGGCCCGCTCGGCCTCGTCCTTGAGCAGCTCGAACCAGCGGTTGTCGGCGTTCAGCAGCGCGACGCCGCCGGGCTCGAGGCCGGCGAAGACCTCCGCCTTGGCGCGGGCGACGCCCGCCTCGCCGTCCGGGAAATTCTCCGTGTGCACCGGGCCAACCGTCGTCACGACCGCGGCGTGCGGGCGCACCAGCCGGGCCAGCGGCCGGATCTCGTCGGCGTGGTTCATGCCGATCTCGAACACCGCCCGTTCGGTGTCGCGGGGCATCCTGGCCAGCGTCAGCGGCACGCCGATGTGGTTGTTGTAGGACTTCACCGACGAGTGCGCCCGACCCGCCAGCATCAGCCCGGCCATCACCGCCTGGGTGACGCTGGTCTTGCCGACCGAGCCGGTGACCGCGCCGCGCCTCGCCTGCGGCGCCCGCTCGCGGGCGGCCTCGCCGAGCTGCTCCAGCGCCCTCAGGGCGTCGCCGACGACCACCGCGGGGTGGCCGACCTCGCGCGAGACCAGCGCGCCCGCCGCGCCCTTGGCCATCGCCTGGTCGACGAACTCGTGGCCGTCGCGCACGCCCGCAAGCGCCACGAACAGGTCGCCGGGCTTCAGCGTGCGGGTGTCGATGGAGACGCCGGTGGCGCGGAAGCCGCCGCCCGCGAGCCGCCCGCCCGTGGCGCGGGCGATCTTCTCTGACGTCCAGAGCGGCTCAGCCATGGACCGGCTCCAGCGCCTGGGCGGTCTCGGTCACGTCGTCGAACGGGTGGGTGACGCCGCCGACGATCTGCCCCTGCTCGTGGCCCTTGCCGGCCACCACCAGGATGTCGCCGTCGCCCAGCATCGCGGCGGCCGCGCGGATCGCCTCGCGGCGGTCGCCGATCTCGCGCGCGCCGCGCGCGCCGGCCAGCACCTCGGCGCGGATCACCGCCGGGTTCTCGGAGCGCGGGTTGTCGTCGGTGACGATGGCGACATCGGCGAGATCGGCGGCGATCCGGCCCATCAGCGGGCGCTTGCCGCGGTCGCGGTCGCCGCC